>DASZDV010000515.1:0-1738 GCA_035941575.1 Pyrinomonadaceae bacterium | reverse complement strand
CGATATCGCAGCATCGATGTTCTTCTTATCGACGACGTTCAATTTATCGCCGGCAAGGAACGTACACAGGAAGAGTTCTTTCACACCTTTAATGCGCTCTACGATCGGCAGAAACAGATCGTATTGACGTCGGATTGTCCGCCCCGCGACATTCCGGAAATAGAAGAGCGCTTACATTCGCGTTTTGAGTGGGGATTGATCGCGGACATCGAACCGCCGGATCTGGAAACCAAAGTCGCCATCGTTAAGCGTAAAGCCGACTCGCAACAGATAGATTTGCCCGACGACGTCGCACTCTGTTTGGCGAGACACAGCAAACACAACATTCGTGAGCTCGAGGGTGCGCTGGTGCGTTTGCTCGCGATGTCATCGCTTCGTGGTTTGCCGTTGACGAAAGCTCTGGCGGAAGATTCGCTCCGCGGAGTTTCTCAGCACGCGGTTGAACAGACTGTTTCGATTCTGCGAATTCAGAAGCTGGTGGCAGAACATTACAAGTTGGACGTGGAGACCTTGAAAGCTCGCTCGAACATGCGACACGTTTTGCTACCACGTCAGGTGGCGATGTACCTGTGCAAAAGGCTCGCAAAGAAAAGTTATCCTGAGATTGCCAAGCATTTCGGCGGCAAGCATCACACGACTGTCATTCACTCTGTGCAAAAGATCGAGGAAGAGATGAATTCGAATCGTGAACTGGCCGCGATCGTCAGCCGAATGGTCGAGGCTGTGAATTCATAATTACTCGAGGTTCGTACTTTCCACAGGCTTACTCGTCGGTCGCACAAGTCTTCAGTTTCACGATTAGTACTGAGCAGGATCGTAATCGTTAGGTAAAGATATTGATCAATCTGAAAGGAGATACACAGTATTCACAGGCCTTACTACTACTACTAAGTATTATGAAAATTGATTTATTTTAGGCTTCGTAGTGACATATCTGAACTTGTGTGAATCTGTGATATAAAACAATGCAAGCAACAAAACTCAAGGAGCAGCTAATGCAATTCGTAATAGCGCGTAACGTATTACAAAAAGAACTGGCGTTCGTGCAGGGAATCGTCGAGCGAAAGAACACGATTCCGGTTTTGGCCAACATATTGATCGAGTCGGCCGGCGAAGATTCTATTCGCATAAGCGGAACGGATTTGGACGTCACTATCAGGTGTGACGCGGACGCGCAGGAGATTTCCACGCAGGGAGCGATTTGCGTTCAAGCGCGAAAACTTTTTGACATCGCGAGATTGCTGCCGGACGCGCCGGTAAGTTTCCGCAAGGAAGAAAACGAATGGGTAACGGTCGAATGCGATCGATCGAAGTTCAGATTGCCGGGAGTGGCCAAAGAAACTTTTCCTGAATTGCCCGGCTTCAAATCGACGCCGTTGAAACTGCCTGCGTCAGTCTTGAAGTTGCTGATCGACCGAACGATTTTCGCTATAACTCAGGAAGAGGGACGGTACACTCTGTCCGGCGCCAAGTTCGAACTCGACAAGAAAGACGTCCGGATGGTGACCACCGATGGACACCGCCTGGCATTCGTGTCGACCACGGTCGCGGAGGACGCTCCTGAAGGACTGGACGTATTGATCCCACGAAAAACGCTGGCTGAATTGACGAAATTGACGGCGGACTTTGAGGGAGACATCAACCTCGGCGCCGATGAAAATCACGTTTATTTTCAGGTCGGATCTCGACTTTTGATTTCACGGATGCTGTCGGGCCAGTTTCCGAATTACGAGATGGT
>DASZDV010000514.1:0-3069 GCA_035941575.1 Pyrinomonadaceae bacterium | reverse complement strand
GACGAAACGGAAGCCGAACGCGCGCGCAACATGTACATTCAGTTTCTGAAATACGCGGCTTCTGTCGGTGGTACACTCTCAGCAGAGCACGGAGTCGGCAAACTGAAGCGCGAGTATTTGAGATACTTCTATACCGATGATCAACTCCGTGAGATGGCCGCGTTGAAGAAGACCTTCGATCCGAACGGCATTCTTGGCAGAGGAAATATCTTCTCCGAGGATCTGTTAACCTAAGCCAATGCTCAGATTCACCACAGCCGGAGAATCACATGGCCGCGCGTTGGTCGCGATAATCGAAGGGCTGCCTGCGGGACTGCCTGTTAATCCGGAGTTGATTGATTACGAGTTGCGACGTCGCCAGCTTGGCTATGGACGCGGCGGCCGCATGAAGATCGAGCGCGATCACGCTGAGATTCTGACCGGGGTCAGGCACGGTCTCACACTAGGCTCACCGCTCACCTTACTGATCGAAAACAAGGATTGGTCCAATTGGACCGACGTTATGGCTTCCGAACCCCGTGAGATCGCGCCAGATAAATCGCGCCGCTTGAAACGGCCGCGACCAGGCCACGCCGATCTTCCCGGCGGTCTGAAATACGACGTGCGCGATTTGCGCAACATCCTCGAGCGCGCTTCTGCTCGCGAAACAACGGCTCGTGTTGCGTGTGGCGCGCTCGTGAAACAGTTACTGACTGTCTTCGGAGTAGACGTTCGTAGTCATGTCATTCAACTCGGCGGTATTCCCGACAAACCACTCGAACTCACCTGGACACAGATCGCCGCGATTCCTGACGACACACCTTTGCACTGCGCGGACGCAGACGCAGAGCAGCAGATGATCGCGTTGATCGATGAAACACGACACAAGGGCGATACGCTCGGCGGCATCTTCGAAGTCGCTGCTCGTGGCGTTGTACCCGGTTTGGGCTCGCACACCGCGTGGGACCTGAAACTCGACGGACTTCTCGCTCAAGCCGTGATGTCGATACCGGCTGTGAAAGCCGTTTCGATTGGTGCGGGTGCTGAAGCCAGCAGTCTGCCGGGTTCGGAAGTTCACGATGAGATTGCTTACAACGCTGAAACTCGCGAGTTTATTCGCGAGACGAATCGTGCCGGCGGGCTCGAAGGCGGAATTACAAACGGCGAAGAGATTCGCGTGCGTGGCCACCTGAAGCCGCTATCAACGCTGCGACGTTCGCTTAGATCTGTGGACATCGACACGAAGGAAGAAGAGGCGGCGGCGTTTGAGCGTTCCGATGTTACGGCGGTGCCGGCAGCGGGCGTGATCGGAGAATCCATGGTGGTCCTGACGCTGGCTCGAGCGATGCGCGAGAAGTTTGGTGGCGACAGTCTGGGCGAGATGAAGCGGAACTTTGACGGTTACCGCGAACAGTTGCGCGGGTACTGAGCCACGGATAACATCGTAGTGCGTCACGTTAGAGTGACTTAGTCAGGAAGTTAATAATGGCAGTATTAGACATCGTAAAGTGGCCGGCGCCGGTACTCGACACTCCCGCTGATCCAGTGACGGAGTTTGACGAGAACCTCGATAAGCTGGTCCGCAACATGTTCGAGACGATGTACGCAGCTCCAGGTGTGGGTCTTGCGGCGGTGCAAGTCGGCGTCCAGAAACGTCTGTTCGTGATGGACTGCTCTGGCGGCAAAGACCCCGCCCAGCGCGTGGCGTTGATTAATCCGGAAGTGTTGCGCGTCGAGGGCACGCAAAACGGTGAAGAGGGATGTCTCTCGTTCCCCGGCATCTTTACGCCCGTCGAACGCAGTGTGCGGGCGATCGTCCGCGCACAGGATGTTAAAGGAAACTGGTTTGAACTTGACGGAATGGAACTGACCGCGCGCTGCATGCTCCACGAAACGGACCACTGCGACGGAATCGTGTTTCTCGACAAGATGAGTGCGCTCAAACGAGAGATCGTCAAACGCAAGATCAAAAAACTACAGAAGGCAGGGAAGTGGGAATAGGCCAAATGCCAACCGAATTTCGTAATGAATCGTTTACTGATTTCACCAAAGAAGAGAACGCGCAGGCAATGCGCAACGCGCTCGAGAAAGTCAAAGCAGAACTCGGACGCGAATACCCGCTAGTCATCGGCGGCAAACGGATCACCACTGAAAGCAAACTAGACAGCTTCAATCCCGCCAATCGCACACAGTTAGTCGGCCGATTCAATAAAGCGACTAAAGAACTCGCGAACCACGCGGTAGAAACAGCTTTCGAAGCGTTTCAAACGTGGCGAAATACTCCCGCAGAGGAACGCGCGGCATTGTTGTTTCGCGTCGCGGAGATCTTGCGCGAGCGGCGCCACGAGTTCTCGGCGTGGATGATTTACGAAGTCGCGAAGAGCTGGCCGGAAGCTGACGCCGATACAGCAGAGGCGATCGACTTCTGCGAGTTTTATGCGCGGGAAATGTTGCGCTATGCAGGCAAACAGCCCGTCTATCAGATAAGCGGCGAAGAGAGTGCGCTCGAATACATTCCGCTCGGCGTCGGCGCGGTTATTCCACCATGGAACTTTCCGCTCGCGATCATGGCGGGCATGACGGTAGCGTCTGTTGTGACGGGCAACACGGTCGTTCTTAAACCATCGTCAGACGCGCCGACAATCGCGTTCAAGTTTTTCGAGATACTCGAAGAAGCGGGACTGCCTCCGGGCGTAGTCAATTTCATGACCGGTTCCGGTGCTGAAGTTGGTGACGTTATCGTGGACCATCCGAAGACGCGTTACGTTGCGTTCACTGGTTCGAAGGAAGTTGGACTCAGGATCAACGAGCGCGCCGCGAAAGTTCACGAAGGTCAGATCTGGATCAAGCGCGTAGTGGCTGAGATGGGCGGCAAGGACGCGATCATCGTTGCCGACGACGCGGATCTCGACGAAGCGGCAACGGGCGTGGTGCAGTCGGCATTTGGGTTCCAGGGTCAGAAGTGTTCGGCGTGTTCGCGTGCGATCATCGACACGCGCGTTTACGACACAATGCTCGAAAAGATTGCCGACCGCACGGCGAAGATCAAGCTTGCGGATCCTGCGGATCCGGCTACCAACATGAGCGCCG
>DASZDV010000513.1:0-3974 GCA_035941575.1 Pyrinomonadaceae bacterium | reverse complement strand
ACGCCATCAGAGATCAAAACCAAATGGCTATTGCCGGGCGGCACTTTACTAAACTGCTCGACGGCTGATAACAGACCCGCCCGCAACGCACTTCGCTTGCCGGGAATGAGCTGGCTGAGGGACTTGAGAGCGTTTGTTTGGTCCGTGCTCCATGACTGCAACAACTCGACCCGGTTGTTCACCTGCATCACGGCAATTTGATCGTTAGGTTGTAAACCGGAAACCAACGCCGCCGCCGTTTCCCTCGTGAGTCGAATGTTCTTCGCGCGGTTCAACTCTTCGCCAGTGTCGAGCACCAAGAGCACACTGGCAGGCATGCGGTAAACGCTCTTGAGCGGTTGTGCAATTCCGTTTTCTCTGAGGAGTAGATCACTGAGCTCAAGGGTAGGGTCGAAGCGCCCGCTCGAGTCCTTCGCGGTTATCGGAATGCGAACTTCCTCTACAAAGACCCTTACCGGCTCCTGCGCCTGGCATTTCGTAGAGCTCGGTGCAACCGCGAACAGACCAACGGCGATCAGTGCTACTCTCACAATAAATCGATCCATAGCACCCTCCTCTTACTGGCCCACGCAGCCCAAACTACTTGGCAGGTGTCAGATCCAAAGCTTCTACGATTCGCGTGAAGGGAATATTTGCTTCCTCGTTCACTGCTCGTACGAGATCCGGGTTGTCAGCTTCGAACAGACACATACAGTGCGCCTCGCCCGGAACAAAGGTTGTGCGAATGTAACGCACATTCTTACCTTCACTGGTGAACTTCTGTCCCGTCTCAATGGCGGCCTTCTGCGCCGCTCCCAGTTGCTCCATTGTCACTCCGGGAAGTTCGCGTTCTACCATGTAAACAGCCATGTCAAATCTCCTCAGTTGGAAGTCGATTAAGGGCTCGTCGTGATTAGTTTGCGATTACAGGTTCTCCACGATGAAGTCTGTCATCATCTGCCGCATGTGCTTCAACAGCAACGGGTCGGTCACCCCGTGGCGTGACTTCGGGTATAGCATCAACTCAAACTGCTTCCCTGCTTTCTGCAACTCGTAAACAAACTGCAAGGTGTTCTGCATGTGCACGTTGTCGTCAATCGCACCGTGAATCAGCAATAACTTGCCGTGCAAGTTCTTCGCGGCGTTCACTGGTGAACTCTTCTTATAACCTTCCGGATTGTTCTGCGGCGTTTGCATGTAGCGCTCGGTGTAAATGGTGTCGTAGTCGCGCCAGTCAGTAACACTGCCGCCGGCAATACCGATCTTGAACGACTCGCTGTGCGTCAGCGCGTAACTGGTCATGAAACCACCGTAACTCCAGCCCCACATCCCAATCCGCGAACCGTCAACGTACGGTAGGCTCTTCAACCAGCTCACGCCGTCTTCCAAATCGCGTAACTCGAGTTCGCCAAAATTCTTGTAAACCGGCCAGGTCGATTCCAAACCCTTGCCACTCGCAGTGCGGTTATCGCAAACCCAAATGATGTAACCCTTCTGCGCCAGCAACTGGTGCCACATGTACGTCGTCGCGCCCCAGGCATTTCGAACCTGCGGCGCATGTGGTCCACTGTAGGTGAAACTCATCACCGGATATTTTTTTCGCGCATCGAAATCCGGCGGTTTGATCATCATCGCTTCCATGACAAAACCGTCGCGCGTTTTAACTTGCAACAGTTCTACACTGCCGAGCTTGTACTGCTTGAGCGCATCGACTTTGTTTTCCGCAATCACACGGACCAGTTTTCCGCTCGCGTCGTATAGCCGTGTTTGCGACGGCGTGTTGAGATCGCTCCAAACGTCGATGAAGTAGTTGTTCGCTGGACTGAGATCGACTCGATGCGAACCTTCGGTCGTGGTCAGGCGAGTCAAACCGCTGCCGTCGAGTTTGATTCGATAACCGCTCGCCGCAATGTGGCTGTGCTCGGTCGCGGTGAAATAGATGAAGCCGTTCGCTTCGTCCACTCCCTCAATCGTTCGGACTTCCCATTTGCCGTCAGTGATCTGCCGTAGCAACTTTCCGTCCGCAGAGTAGTGATACAAATGCTCCCATCCACTGCGTTCACTCGCCCACAAGAACGATCCATCCTTCAACCAGATCGGATTCTCGTTTATTGCAACCCAGGTCTTCGACGTCTCGTGAATGATGTTACTGGACTTGCCGTCACGCGCATCGGCGAAGTTCACATCGAGAAACGTCTGCTCGCGATTCTGCGCCTGGTAAACGACTTTCTTACTGTCAGGCGTCCACGCGACGCGCGAGATCAGCAGATCGGCCGGTTGATACTGGAACGTATCAACCCAGCGAATGTCCCCACCAGCGGTATTCACAACTCCGAGCTTAACGATCGGGTTCGGATCGCCCGCCTTCGGATACGGCGTGATCTCAACGTTCTGGTGATACGGAATGTGATCGACAACAGTGAACTCCGGCACCGGATTCTCATCAAACCGCAAAAATACGATCGTGGTTGAGTCAGGACTCCACCAGTACGCGCCAAAGTTTCCACGACCGTAAAGTTCTTCCTGGTAAACCCAGTCCAAACGTCCGTTCAGAATCTTCGCGCTACCGTCGTCCGTCAGCGCGCGCTCGCGCCGTGTTGCGACATCTTCGACGTAAAGGTTGTTCCCACGAACAAAGCTCACCATGCGTCCGTCAGGACCAAACTCCTCGCTTAGTTCTTCTTCCGGACTGCTCGTGAGTCGAACCGCACGATCGCTGCCCAACTCGTAATAGAACAGATCGTTGGACCAGTTGATCAGCACGGCTGTTTCGGCAGGGTTCAGATTGTAGTTGCCGCGGTTCGCCAACTGTCGTGCGGCATCGGCAGTAATTCCCGGCAACGCTGCAAATGCCGCCTGCATTTTCGCTGCATCGAAAAAAGGCACTGCTTCACCGGTTGCCGCATTCACTTTCTGCAACCGCGGCGCGTCCCGGCGGCTGCCAACTTCGTTAGTCAACAGGTAGTGCTGACCGTCTTTGAGCCAGCGAACGGTCGGCGTCGTGCCGTTGAAGTTGACCTTCTTTACCGGATCGAAAATGTCGTCGATGGTTAATAGTTTGTTTTGTGCCTTTAAGGACGGAGCGAGCAGCGCCAGGAACAAACTTGCAAGCAACAATGCTCGAGGTCGAGTCATATTTGTCATACGGCTTTTGGAGTCATTTTCTTGATAAGAGGCGTCAGAACCAGAAGGATGATTGCGGCCAACAATGTAATGCCGGCAAAGATACCAAATCCTCGAGTGAGAACAGATGTGTCGTTTCCCTGGAAAAGTCGCGTCGTCAGACCGGCGATATAGCTCCCGATCGAGATCGAGAGGAACCACACGCCAAGCATCAGTCCAACCATTCTTGCGGGTGATAGTTTGGTAACGGTGCTGAGTCCGACCGGACTTAGACAAAGCTCACCGATGGTTTGCAGGAAGTAAACGATAACCAACCACATCGGACTCACGCGTCCGCCGCTAGCGAGCGTGGAAGCGAAAGCGATCACTACAAAAGCGATGCCCGCAAAGAAGAGTCCAATCGTGAATTTGCCGGGGCTCGACGGCTGCCGGTTGTCGAGCTTCTGCCAGACCGCCCCAATAATCGGCGCAAAGATAATTACGAAGATTGCGGGAACAGATTGAAACCAGCTGGAAGGGTACGTCCATCCTAAAATCGTGGTTTGGGTAAGCCGATCAGCGAATAGTGTCAAACTCGAACCCGCTTGCTCGTACGTCATCCAAAACAGAATCGAGAATACAAATAGAATGAATATCACCAACACTCGCTTCAGTTCATCACCATTGAGCCAGCGCAGGATGCCAAGCAGGTAACCCGCAAAGAAACCAACCACACCGGGAAATAAAGCTGATACCCATCCTGCGTCACCAAAGTAAATTCCCAGCCCCACACCCGCCGCGCCACCGACAACTGCGAGCACGAGTGTCAAATAGTCAACTCCGGTACCGTTATTCGATTCAGCCGCGCGCGCTCCTAAGTCAGGCTTAGCTCC
>DASZDV010000512.1:0-8787 GCA_035941575.1 Pyrinomonadaceae bacterium | reverse complement strand
ACCGTCGTCGGCGTCGCTCCAGAGAGTTTCAACGGCATGCTACTCGAGAAGCCGACGCAACTTTGGGTGCCTGTCTTAATGCACCCGCAGCTCGCGCAATCGAAGTTTATTCAGAGCCGTAACAATGGAATTCTGCAACTGCTCGGGCGCGTCAAATCCGACATTTCGCCGGCACAGGCAGAATCAAATTTTGATCTGCTGGCTCAGCAAATCAAACAAGCCAACACTCCTGCGGGCACGATCACGAAAGGTCTTCCTTTCAGCGAGCAACACATCAAATTTGAGCCGGGCGGGCACGGCATCTCGATCCTACGCAAACGCTTCGCTTCGCCGCTCAAACTATTAATGGCCGTCGTCGGTCTGGTCCTGTTGATTGCGTGCGCGAACATTGCCGGCTTGTTGTTAGCTCGCGGAGTTAGCCGGCGCAAGGAAATGGCGATTCGGTTGTCATTGGGCGCAAACAATTGGCGCCTGGCGCGGCAGCTTCTCACCGAAAGTCTCTTGTTAGCTATAGCCGGCGGCGCACTCGGACTACTGCTAGCTCCGTGGTTGATTTCGCTACTCGTCAATACGCAATCACGCCTCGACCTTGCACGAACCTTATTGGGCCAGGGTGTCGATCGTCGCGTGCTCGCCTTTACGGCGCTGACAACACTGGTTGCCGGACTGATCTTCGGAGTCTTTCCGGCCTGGCAAAGTTCAAAACCAGAATTGTTACCAACGCTCAAAGAGGAAACTGGCATTTCGAGTGAGCGGAAACGAAGGTTCACTTTTCGGAGTGTGCTCGTCGTGTCGCAGCTTGCGCTCGCCATTGTTGTTTTGATTGGCGCTGGTCTGTGCATCAAGAGCCTGCGCAATCTGCTCGCGATCGATCCTGGTTATCAGGCAGAAAGAGTCGTCGTTGTTCCGGTCGAACTCGACGAGAAGAAGTATGACGAGGCGCGCGGTCAGGCTCTCCAGCAAGAGCTCTACACACGTCTATCAACGCTGCCGGGAGTCGAGGCGGTTAGCTACGGACTGATAACGCCGTTGAGCGGTAGCCGTTATGTGAGCAGCATCTTCGTTGTGGGCCGCCAACCGTTGCCGGGTGAACA
The DNA here is from genome assembly GCA_035941575.1 of Pyrinomonadaceae bacterium. Classification (GTDB taxonomy): domain Bacteria; phylum Acidobacteriota; class Blastocatellia; order Pyrinomonadales; family Pyrinomonadaceae; genus PSRF01. The sequence continues at coordinate 7,693 of DASZDV010000512.1, read as the reverse complement.
GATGGCGTTTGATGCGAACGCGGTTGGTCCAGGTTTTCATGAAGCTATGGGAATCAAGTTCGTTGAAGGACGGGGCTTTACCGATCAGGATCGCAAGGGCGCTCCAGGCGTCGTCATTATCAACGAGGCGCTGGCGCGGTTGCTTTTCCCAGGTGAGAGTGCTTTGGGCAAAAAGCTCTCCTTACGCACAGATAACACCGGCCTTGAGGTTATCGGTGTTACGCGCGACATAAAGCACCATGACCTGACTGAAACACCGGTGCCGCATTTCGATCTGCCGGCGCTGCAACGTGGTTACGACAGCTACACAAATTTTCTCGTGCGCACACGTGGCCCCGCGGAAGATGTGGTTTCTGCGGTTCGCTCACAATTGCTCGCACTCGATTCAACGCTCGCAGTCAATGAGATCGAGCCGATGACTGCGCAGATCGCCACTACATTGGCAGCCACGCGTCTCGCTTCCACGCTTATCTCAATCTTCGGCGTGGTCGCATTGCTGCTCGCGACAATCGGGTTGTATGGCGTGATGGTGTGGATGGTCAGCCGGCGGACGCGAGAAGTTGGCATTCGTATGGCGTTGGGGGCGCAGTCGGGTGACGTTCTCAAACTGATGCTCAAGCAGGGACTCGTCCTGATCACCACCGGTGTGGTTGTCGGTTTGATGACCGCCCTGATCGCCACCCGACTGATTGACACGCAGCAACTTTACGGCGTGCGCGCCACTGATCCATTCACCTTTGCGGCAATCGCATTGTTACTGACTGCGGTTTCGCTATTGGCCTGTTATTTACCGGCACGCCGCGCGACAAAGGTCGATCCATTGGTAGCGCTGCGTTACGAATAAGCCACGGTCTTTCCGTGGCTGATTTACAAACTACAAGCACAGAGAGGAACCATCATGACTTCTTTGTGGCAGGACTTACGCTACGGCTTCCAGATGTTGCTGAAGCATCCGGCTTTCACTGCCGTGGCTGTATTGACAATCGCCCTCGGCGTCGGAGCAAACACCGCACTCTTCAGCGTTGTCGATGCCGTGCTCTTGAAGAAGCTGCCCGTGAAAGATCCCGATCAGCTCGTCTTATTCAAGGCGACCTGGAACGGTGAGAAGTTTGGACCAGGCGGTTTCGACGGCAGCAACCCGCGCGATCCAAAGACTGGCCTCACTACCGGCACGTCATTTCCGATGCAAACACTAACGCGACTTCGGCAGGAAAAGGCCGCGGTGTCGGATGTGTTTGGTTTTTACCCGATGGCAATGAATCTCAACGCCGGCGGTCAGGCAGAAGTCGCAAGCGGGCAAATCGTTTCCGGCAATTACTACAGCGTGCTCGGTGTGCCAGCGATCATAGGCCGAACGATCATGGACGCTGACGACAACTTAGGCGCCACTCCGGTTGCTGTCTTAAGTCATCGTTTTTGGAGCACTCGCTTCGGCAGCGATCCGTCGGTAGTCGGCAGGCAAGTCAACATTAACAACGTCGCATTCACGATCGTGGGCGTGACGCCTCCAGGGTTTGTCGGAGCCGGCAATGTTGGAACCGTCCAGGACGTCTCAATCCCGTTGGCGTGGGAGCCGCAGGTGGCCGGCGAGCAAAGCAACACACGCGGCTCAGGCATCTGGTGGTTGCGATTGATGGGACGATTGCAACCCGGCGCCACCATCGCGCAGGCGGAGGCAACTCTCGCCGGACCATTTCAACAATCAGTTCTCGATCATCGCGCCGGGCGACAGTCGCGTGCACGCACTCCGCTGCCGAATGTTGATCCGAAAGATTTGCCGCGCCTCGGAGTCGATCCTGGAAGCCAGGGAGAGATGAACTCGCGCACCGGCTTCGCGAAGCCTCTGTCTGTGCTAATGGCAATCGTCGGCCTGGTGCTGTTGATCGCATGCGCGAACGTTGCCAATCTGGTGCTCGTTCGCTCGTCTGGCCGACGGAAAGAGATCGCCTTGCGACTTGCATTGGGCGCGAGTCGGGGGCGACTGATTCGGCAGTTGCTGACTGAAAGTCTTCTTCTTGCCACCATCGGCGGTGCGCTCGGCATTCTTTTCGCGCTCTGGATCAAGAACGGGCTGTTTCTGGTCAGCGAGTGGGGCGGTAGGGAGATGGCGGCGCTCGATCCAAAGCTCGATCTACGCGTACTCGCTTTCACCTTCGGACTCTCGTTGCTCACGGGACTAGTCTTCGGAATTCTGCCCTCGTTGCGCGCCACCAAACTCGATCTAACGCCAAGTTTGAAAGACACCGGCAACAGTTCGAGCGCAATTGCGCGCTCATGGTTGAGCAAGTCTCTCGTCGTGGTCCAGGTATCAGTCTCAGTGCTGTTGCTGATCGGCGCGGGTTTGCTGATTCGCACGCTGCGCAACCTGCAACACGTCGATACCGGTTTCAACGCGAACAACGTGCTGCTGTTCGACGTCGAGCCCGGATTGGTTGGTTACAAAGAAGATCGGCTCACAAAATTGTACGAACAGATGTCCGCGCGTTTGGAAGCCGTTCCGGGAGTACAGTCCGTAGCGTTCTCACGCATGGCGTTGCTCTCGTTCGGCGCCAGGACGAGCTCGCTCTACATACCGGGCGTACTTGGTCCAGACGGTAAGCCAAGAGAAAGCGAAGCAAAAATCCATAACGTCCGCGAGAACTTTCTCGAGACGATGGAGATTCCTTTGTTGTTGGGCCGAGGTCTGACAGCGGAGGATGATAAACGTGCGCCGCTCGTGGCGGTCGTCAATCAAACCTTCGCCAAAACGCATTACCCGAACGAAAACCCAATCGGCAAGCGCTTCGGTTTCGATTCGGACAAACCGAACGAGATTGAGATCGTCGGTGTCGCACGCGACGCGAAATACACAAGCCAACGTGACGAGATTGAGCCGACGGTTTATCAACCGTGGAAACAGGCAGATCCGTTGCGGGGAGCTGTTTTCGAACTGCGAACCGCTGGCGATCCGACTTCCTATGTTGCCGGGATGCGCGAGGCAGTGCGTGAAGTCGATAGCAATCTGCCGGTGGAAAACGTCAGGACACAGATCGAACAAGCCAACCAGACGCTGGCGATCGAAAGAATGTTCGCCAAGCTCCTAACGCTCTTCGGAGGAATCGCACAACTGCTCGCCGCGATCGGACTCTACGGCGTCATGGCTTACAGCGTTACACAACGAACGCAGGAGATCGGCATTCGCATGGCTCTCGGCGCGAACCGCGGAAGCGTGCTGGCGATGATCTTGCGGCAGGGCATGACGTTGACGTTGGTCGGCGTCGGTATCGGAGTCGCCGCTGCATACGTGTTGATGAAGTATCTCGAGAGTCTGACTGGTCTGTTGTTCGGTGTTGAGGCTCGAGACCCGCAAACGTTCGTGACGATCAGTGTGTTGCTGACAATTGTCGCGCTCATCGCGTGTTTGGTTCCTGCACGGCGTGCAACGAAAGTCGATCCGCTAACCGCGCTCAGATACGAGTGAGGTAACTATGATCAAAGACGTTCGCTACGGCATACGCAGCTTGTTGAAGCGACCGGGTTTGACGGCGGTAGCTTTGATCACGCTCGCGCTCGGCATCGGTGTCAACACTGCGATCTTCAGTGCAGTGGATTCAGTGCTGCTGCGTCCACTGCCACTCAAAGATCCCGAACGACTCGTTGCCATTTGGGAACACACGCCGAGCCTCGGAATCGTGCAGAACCAGATGGCGCCCGCGAATTTTTTCGACCTTCGCAATCAGAACCAGGTGTTCGAAGGTGTTGGCGCGTCCGGCGATCTCAGCATGAGCCTGACGGATCAAGGTGAGCCGGAGAGTTTGGAAGGGCAACTGGTCACCGCGAACGTCTTCAGCTTATTGGGTGTGCAGCCGGCGTTGGGCCGAACGTTCGCTCCCGAAGAGGATCAGATTGGCCGAGAACACGTCGCCGTTTTGAGCCACACGCTGTGGCAACGGCGCTTCAATTCCGATCCGGGAATAATCAATCGCAACATCACGCTAAACAGCGAGTCGTTCACAGTAGTGGGCGTGATGCCGCCGGGCTTCTTCTTTCCGATTCGTGAAGCTGAGGTTTGGACTCCGTGGGCCATGGAACCCGAGCAAGCAAGTGGACGCGGCGATCACTACCTTCGTGTCGTTGCGCGGCTCAAGCCTAGAGTGACGATTGAAGGCGCCAACGCCGACACCGAATCACTTGCCACACGTTTGGCGACTGACTATCCGCGGACAAATGAAGGGTTAGGTATTCTCGTTCGCTCATTTCACCAGGACTACGTTGGAGATCTGCGCCGGCCGATGTTGATTCTGTTTGGCGCAGTTGGCCTCGTGCTGTTAATTGCTTGTGCCAACGTTGCGAACTTGATGTTGGCGCACGCAACTACGAGACGGCGTGAGATTGCCATTCGCATGGCGCTGGGCGCGGGACGTTGGGCCATCGCAAGGCAACTCTTGACCGAGAGTTTGTTGCTCGCGATTGCGGGCGGTTTGCTCGGTATTTTGGGAGCGATTTGGAGCGTCGAGGCGCTTTCGAAGCTGTTGCCGGAGAGTCTTTCAAAACTACAGGCCATCAGCGTCGATAACCGCGTTTTTCTTTTCACATTTGCTGTGACGCTCCTCACTGCGATCGTGTTCGGCGCCGTGCCCGCACTTCACGTTGCGCGCGCTAATCCCGGAGACACATTGGGAGAGACGAGTCGAGATCTCGCGGGCGGGATCTCCGGGCGTTATATGCGCCGCGTGCTTGTCGTTGCGGAGGTCGCGCTTGCCGTCGTGCTTCTTGCCGGCGCGGGACTGTTGATAAGGAGTTTTCACCGCCTGCGACAAGTGGACCTTGGTTTCAAGACTGACAACCTGTTGACGATGCGCGCGGTCCTGCCGATGCCGAAATACCTGAAGCCCGAAGCGCGCCGTGCGTTTTATGACGAGCTGCTGCGACGGGTGGATGAGATTCCCGGCGTCGAGTCGGCGGGAATGATTTCGTTTCTGCCGTTGTCAACGAGCGGCATGAAATTCAGCTTCAGTGTCGAAGGCCGCACGATGCCGAACGACATGAACCTTCCGTTCGCGCTCTATCGCGCCGTCACCCCTGATTATTTTCGCGCGACCGGAATTCCACTCCAGCGCGGCCGGTTTTTCGACACGCACGACACAGTCGATTCGCAGCCGGTCGTGGTCGTGAATCGCCGGCTCGCTGAGCAGTTCTGGCCCGGTGAAGATCCGACTGGAAAACGACTAAAGGTTGGGCCACCCGATTCGCCGAACCCGTGGGCCACTATCGTTGGAGTCGTGGGTGACGTGCGCCAGAACGGATTCTACGGCGAACAAATGTGCGAGATGTATGCGCCCTCCGCTCAGGAGAGGCGCTCGTGGCTCGCTCCGCGTGATCTGGTCGTGCGTACAAACAGAGACGCAGGTTCGCTTGCGGGTGCCGTGCGTCAAGCAGTTTGGGCCGTAGATAAGGACCAGCCCGTTTCGAACGTGCGCACGATGGACCAGGTGTTCGCCACGGCGATGTCGCGCGAACGTTTTCAGACGTTGTTGCTCAGTTTGTTTGCAACGCTCGCACTCGTGCTCGCGTGTGTCGGGCTTTACGGCGTGATCTCTTACGCCGTGGCCCAACGCACTCACGAGATTGGCGTGCGCATGGCGCTGGGAGCACAACCGGGCGATGTGCTGAAGCTCGTGTTACGGCAGGGAATGTTGCTCACGTTCGCTGGCCTGTTACTTGGAATCGTCGGCGGCCTCGCTGCGACACGCGTGATGGTCGACATGCTGTTCGGAGTCACCGCGACCGATGCGCTGACATTCTTGAGCGTTGGCGGGTTGCTGGTGCTGGTTGCATTTCTGGCTTGTTACGTTCCCGCGCGACGCGCCACCAAAGTGGACCCGTTGATCGCGCTTCGGTACGAGTAGTGGCTTTGCTTGAAGAGTCTCGTGCTGCGGCTTTGCCGCTCGATGTGAGGCAAGGCTATGCCTTGCCGTAACCGCTGAATTTGAAATGGGCTAGGCCCCTCGTTCGGGCTCCGCCCCAAGTTTAGGCCAAAGGCCATACGAGGGGCACAGCCCAGTTTTTCTCTCGCAAGTGAACGGCGAGGCACAGCCTCGCCTCACATCGGGCGGCAAAGCCGCAGGCGAGACTCGTGAGCAAAACCGACGAGTAGTTAACAAGGACTTACCCACATCGGGCGGCAAAGCCGCAGGCGAGACTCGTGAGCAAAACCGACGAGTAGTTAACAAGGACTTACCCACATCGGGCGGCAAAGCCGCGGCGGGCAGATCTTGAGGCAAACCGACGAGTAGTTGACAAGGACTTACACAGATGACTAACGACATTCGCTACGCGATTCGCATGCTGTTAAAGCAACCGGGTTTTACGTTCGTCGCTTTGATCACGCTCGCGCTGGGTATCGGCGCGAACACAGCGATCTTCAGTCTCGTGAATAGCATCCTGCTGCGGCCGTTGCCGTACCGCGAACCCGATCGACTCGTGCGGATGCTTCAAGCGAGTCCGAAACTCGGTCTTTCGTCATGGGGCGTTTCGCAGGCTGACTTCGCCGCTTATCGCGAACAGAACCGCTCGTTTGAATCGCTCGCGATCTTTAACACCGGCGGGATCAACCTCACCGGCGAGGGCGAGCCCGAACGTTTATCGGTGACGAGCGTGACTGCCGACTTCTTCAAAGTGCTCGGCATCAATCCCGTTCTCGGCCGGACGTTCCAGGAAGGCGAAGACACGCAGGGAAAAAACGCGGTCTGCGTGATCAGCCACGGGATGTGGCAGCGAAGATTTGGCGGCGATCGAAACGTCGTGGGCCGCACGCTGAGTCTCAACCAAGCACCCACGCAGATCATCGGTGTGATGCCTGCCGACTTCAGGTTTCCGCGCGCGGAGGTCGATCTCTGGATCCCACTCGCTTTCAACGCAACGAGAACCGCGCCGTACTTCTTTCAAGTTTTAGCACGGCTCAAACCGGGCTTGCCGCCGGCGCAGGCCCAGACTGAAACCACCGAAATTCTTCAGAACTTTGGCAGAACGCACCCAAACACCAGCGAGTCTGTTGGCTTAAACGAAGGGGCTGGTCCAACAACGATCGTTACCCCTTTGAAAGAGGTGATGGTCGGCAAGACCCAGAAACCATTACTGGTACTGCTTTCGGCCGTCGCCTTCGTGTTGCTGATTGCGTGTGCCAACGTCGCTAATTTGTTGCTGGCCCGGGCTACCGCGCGCACCAGGGAGATGTCCGTTCGAATTTCCCTCGGGGCAACTCCCTCGCGTCTCGTGCGCCAGCTTTTAACCGAAAGCATTCTTCTTTCATCTCTCGGTGCGATAGCAGGTATCGGTCTAGCCGCGTTCGGCCTTCAACTGCTCGACAAGTTGCCGCTCACCGGAATCGCGCGACTCGAAGAAGTGAAACTAAGCGGCACCGTCCTCGCTTTCACTGCGGCGCTAACAGTCTTCACTGGACTGCTGTTCGGTTTCATGCCCGCGTTACGCGCGTACGCCATGGGAATGGCTGCGGGAATCCGTGAAGGCGCGCGCGGCAGTGTTTCTCATCGCCGTTTGAACTCTGCGCTCGTCGCGGTGCAGTTTGCGCTGTCCCTCGTTCTTTTGATCGGTGCAGGACTGTTGCTGAAGAGTTTTCAACGTTTGTCGTCTGTCGATCTCGGTTTCAATCCGGAACAGACGTTGACGATGGTAGCTACGCTTCCGCAAGCGA
>DASZDV010000511.1:0-1565 GCA_035941575.1 Pyrinomonadaceae bacterium | reverse complement strand
GGGTTCGGGGCGAACGAGGCGCCGCCGGAGTGCTCGATGCCCTGATCAACTGGCAGGATCGACACATAACCGGTTCCGGCCAGGCGGCCGTGGTCAAGCAGCGACTGCATTGAACGGAGGACCGAAGGTGAACGATCGGATTGCGAGACTACACGGTCAATGAAGTCGGGCCCGGGAAGATGCAACTGCTCTTTGGGAATTGTTTGCGATTTGTGATCAAGCAATTCGCGCGCATCGTCTCCCAGCAGTTCTTCAATGTGGTCAATCGTGCCCGTAGATCGTTTCATCTCTGTTGCCATGGTTTCAATTCCTCCAGAATTGACAGGTTCGCTGTGCGGAACCGGTAATATTGAAAAATTTTATTGGTTAGCGAGTTCGAATTATAGCATACGCCGTTCGCCGCTGACTGAAACTGCGCGTGGTTGATGCTACACTGAATTGCCAAACCAAAATAGCGCAAATGCAGAATCAAGTTGTGACTAATTTGCCAGAATTGCCGTCTGATCTGGCCCACAAATACGAGTCCCTGAAGAGCGCCCTGCAGAGTGTCCGCCGCGCGGTCGTGGCTTATTCAGGAGGCGTGGACAGCACGCTCGTCGCCAAAGTTGCGCGCGACGTCCTCGGCGCTGAAAACGTGCTGGCCGTCATCGCCGTGTCGCCGAGTTTTGGTGAAGATGAAGAGCGCTCGGCCATCCTTACGCTCGCTGAAATCGAAGTGCCATACATCAAGGTTGAGACCGATGAGGTTGATGACCCGCGTTATGCGGCAAATCCGGCTAATCGTTGCTATTTCTGTAAAGAGCACGTTTACGGCGCGCTGGTTGAGGTCGCGCAGGCCCGAGGGTTTGACGTTGTGACGGACGGATTCAACGCGGACGACACGGGAGATTTTCGTCCCGGACGCAAAGCCGGCCGCGAGCTGGGCGTGCGAAGTCCACTCAACGAAGCCGGTCTAACTAAAGACGAAATTCGCGAACTCGCGCGACATCTCGGCTTAAGCAATTGGTCGAAACCTGCCATGGCCTGCTTGTCGAGTCGCGTCGAATACGGCACACCGATCACCGTGCAGATTCTGACTCAAGTGGATCGAGCCGAGCAGGCTTTGCGCAGACTCGGGTTCGATGATCTGCGCATTCGTCATCACGACAAGGTGGCGAGGATTGAAGTCGAACCGGACGCGATTGATCGCGCGTTGGCCCATCGCACCGAGATCATTGAGGCAGTGAAGGCGACGGGCTACGTGTATGTCACGCTCGACCTGGAAGGCTTGCGTCACGGCAGCATGAACGAAGGATTAACAAATCGTGGATAGTCGGCTCTTGAAACAACTTTTAGTCGACGTCGAGAGTGGTGACGTTTCTGTCGATGAAGCGCTCGACAAACTTCGTTGGCAGCCTACCGAAGCGATCAGCGATTTCGCGCGACTGGATCATCATCGTGGGCTCCGGCAGGGGATGCCCGAGTTTGTTTATGCGGAAGGAAAAACGCCGGAGCAGGTTGCGACGATAGTTGCTTCAATGGTCGAGCGCACGGGTAAAGCACTCGCCAGCCGCATAAGCGAAGCT
>DASZDV010000510.1:0-15923 GCA_035941575.1 Pyrinomonadaceae bacterium | reverse complement strand
GACGTACGAAACTCGCCCGACGCAATGACTGCTGCGATGATCAGCGGCGCCGCGCGCGAACTGTTCGAAGAGTTAGGCGTGCTCGTAACTCGCGGTAGTCAGACGCTCACAAAAGGCCAGCGGGTTTCGTTGCTCGACGATCTCGAGTCTGGACGCATGTCCTGGCCTGCCTTGCTCAAGCACTACGAGCTGTATCTTGACGCCAACGACTTCACGTACGTCGGACGTTGGGTGACGCCGCCATTCAACGCACGCCGCTTCGATACGTGGTTTTTCCTCGTTAACTGTCCGTCAAAACAGGAACCGTATTTAACGGCGGGAGAGTTGGACGCCGGCGAATGGATCGCTGCGAGCGAAGCGTACGAACGTTGGCTTCGCGATCAGATCGTTGCTGTGCCCCCGACGTTGCATGCGCTCAAGACCTTGGCGAGCGGCGTCACACCCAACCTCGTCGAACGTTTTCTTTCAATCAGCAACGCGCAAGGCGAACCAACACGCCGGATCACGTTCCGTCCTAACTACATCTGCTTTCCGGTACGCACGCCGACGCGTCCACCGGCGACGCATACCTGCTGTTACTTGATTCACACTTCGAAAGAACTGATCGTCGTAGATCCCGGTTCGCCCTATGAAGATGAGCAGCAGGCGTTGGCGGAATGTATTGACGACATGATCGCTGACGGCAGGCGAGTGCGGGAAATCATCATCACACACTTGCATCCGGATCACATTGGCGGCGTGAATGCGTTGAAAGCTCACCTCGGCGACACAGTTCCGGTGGCTGCCCATCGAAACACCGCCGAAGCATTAACCGATGTTCATATCGATCGTTTGATCGAAGACGGCGACGTTATCACGCTCGAAGGTGAGCCGGCGATTCATTTAAGAGCTTTGCACACGCCGGGACACGCGCGCGGTCACCTCTGTTTTCACGACGAGGATCGCGGTGCACTGTTGACCGGCGACAACATCGTGGGCTTCGGGTCAGTGCTGATCGATCCGCCGGAAGGCAACATGCGCGACTATCTTCGTTCACTTGAGCGCATGCGTTCGTTGCCGAATCTGACGGTGTTGTTCGGCGGCCACGGTCCCGCGGTCGCGACTCCTTATCAGAAGATCGACGACTACATTTCGCACCGGCTGGAGCGGGAGCGAAATATCCTTGAAGCCGTAAAGGCAGGCGCGACAGATCCGCAACAGATTGTTGCGAAGGTCTACACCGACGTTTCCCCGAAAGCGTACGACATGGCCGAACGCGCTGTGCTCGCGCACCTCGAAAAGCTGCGTGAAGACGGAGCGATTTAGATTACAATCTCCCGACCCAAAGAATATGGACTATCCAAGGACCCTTCGTGAGTTAAAGGCCTTCAGATATCGGACCCGTTCCGTCAAAGACGAATTGCGCGACAACCTGATTAAAAAACTACGTGCGGGCGAAAAACTGTTTCCCGGCATTGTGGGTTACGACGACACGGTCATTCCGCAGCTCGTCAACGCAATCCTGTCACGTCACAACATCATTCTGCTCGGACTGCGCGGGCAGGCGAAGAGTCGAATCATTCGCCAGTTGACAGACCTGCTCGACGATCGGATTCCGATCATTGCCGGCTCCGAAGTTAACGACGATCCCTTCCGTCCCATCTCCGCATACGGGCGCCAGATGCTGGGCGAACACGGAGATCAGACACCGATCCTGTGGATCGATCGTGATGCGCGTTTCGTAGAAAAACTGGCGACGCCCGATGTGACTGTTGCGGACATCATTGGCGACGTTGATCCGATCAAGGCCGCAAAGGGTGGCCACTTGTTGAGTGACGAATTGACCATTCACTACGGACTGTTGCCACGGGCAAACCGCGGGATCTTTGCGATCAACGAGCTGCCCGATCTAGCCGGCAAGATCCAGGTCGGACTCTTCAACATCATGCAGGAAGGCGACGTGCAGATTAAGGGTTATCCCGTACGTTTGCCCCTCGACGTGATGCTCGTTTTCTCTGCCAATCCTGAGGACTACACGGCGCGCGGAAAGATCATCACGCCTCTGAAGGACCGCATCGGCTCAGAGATCATGACGCACTATCCGAAAGAGCTTCCGCTCGCGATCGAAATCACGCGTCAGGAAGCGTGGACCAACCGTTCGCAGGATCGAGACATTCTCGTGCCGGAGTTTATTCGCGAAGTAGTCGAACAGATCGCATTTGAAGCGCGCGATGACAATCACGTCGACAAACATTCTGGTGTTTCTCAGCGCATGTCCATCACGGTGATGGAATCGGTTGTTTCAAACGCTGAACGCCGTTCGCTGATAACGGGCGAGGACCCGATCGTTCCACGCGTTGCGGACATTTACGCCGCAATTCCTTCCATGACAGGAAAGATGGAACTCGAGTACGAAGGCGAACAACTCGGCGCTCATCGCATCGCGCGCGACCTGATAAAACGCGCCGCCGGCGAGATCTTTGAAGGTTATTTTGTCGGCATCGATTTTTCCCGAACAGTGCAGTGGTTTGATGAAGGAAACAAGTTGTTGCTGGCCGACACCGCATCGGCTGACGAATGCAAGTCACTGTTGGAAGCTATTCCGGAGCTCTGGGAAACCGCGGCGATTCCGTTTGATTTCCCATCGAGCGACAGCGCGAGACTTGTCGCTGCTTGCGAACTCGTGCTCGAAGGTCTCTACGCCGAAAACAAGATCAGCCGCAACGAGGAAGGAACTTACACCGCCGTAACCAAGGCCCGAAAAGATCGTCGGGGAATGATCTACGACGACCTCACAGAAACAGGAAAGTACAGTTGAAGTTCACGCGTTACTCGAAATTCAAGGGGTTTGACGTCTCGTCCATTAACCTCGGCGAACTGATGGACAGCATGTCTGACGCCCTGCTGGATTCCGGTTTCGACGACGATTACTACTGGACTCGCCAACCGAGAGAAACCGATACTTCACTCGACGCACTGCGCCGCGCTCTGCTTCAGGCACTCATTGCTCAAGGTTTAGTTAGCGAGCAGCAGATCCGTGAGATGCTTGCGGAAAACGAAGGCAAGTTTCAGGGTTCCTTGCTCGAAGAATTGCTTAACCAACTGATCGAGCGGCTGGTTGAAGAGGGTTACCTGACGCTTCACGAACAACAATCACAACCGCAGGCGCAGCAACAGGGTCATGGTGGACCAGGTGAGTTCTCCGAGCCGTTACCTCGCGAAGTAAGATTCGAAGTAACAGAAAAGGGCCTCGACTTTCTTGGCTACAAGACGTTGAGAAACCTGCTCGGCAGTTTTGGGAAGAGCGCAGCGGGACGTCACGACACTGTCTATCTGTCCACTGGCGTCGAAGCCGCCGCCGCCAGCAAGCGCTACGAGTTTGGCGACACGATCAATCTGGACGTCAACACCACACTGCTTTCCGCGATTCAACGCGACGGTTTGAAGGTCCCGCTCAATCTCGAATACCAGGATCTGCACGTGCACCAGTGTGATTACGAATCGTCTTGCGCGACGGTGGTGATGCTCGACTGTTCTCACTCGATGATTCTTTACGGCGAGGATCGGTTCACACCGGCGAAGAAAGTGGCGCTCGCGATGTCGCACTTGATCCGGACGCAGTATCCCGGCGACTCGCTTAAGGTCGTGTTGTTTCACGACTCGGCCGAGGAACTGCCGCTTGCGAAACTCGCCACGACGCGTGTCGGCCCATACCACACCAACACGGCCGAGGGTTTGCGTTTGTCGCGCCGCCTGTTGCAAGCGCAACGCAAAGAGATGAAACAGATCGTGATGGTCACCGACGGCAAACCAACCGCATGCTTTGTCGGACAGACTTTTGCGGCGGTTTCTGCTACAAGATCAGGCCGAACAGATACGAACGTCGCCGCCACGCGCCGCCTGTACAAGAACTCCATGGGCGGCGATCCACTGGTCATGGCCGAGACGTTCAGGGAAGTACAAGCCTGTCGCAAAGCCGGTATAATGATTAACACTTTCATGCTGGCGAGCGATTATTATCTCGTGGATTTCGTCAAGCAGATGACCGCCATGACAAACGGGAAAGCGTACTTTGCAAACCCTGGAAACCTGTCGCAGTTCGTGCTCATAGACTTTCTGCGACGCCGAACCCGACGAGTCAAGTAGTTCCAAACTGCCCCGCATTTTTATCTCTCCATGCGCGAGTTGAGCCGAGCTCGGGATGTCTTAAGTCAGCGATCACGTCGCAATCGCGTTTTCTTGCCCTACCTGATTTTGCTGGTCGGGCTCTGTTTTACCGTCGTCGTTTACTACTACTTTTCAAAGCTGACGCACGAGCAGGACCAGAGCCGTTTTCAACGGACCGTTGACGAACTTCAGGATCGGATCAAAGACAAGGTCGATTCGTCTGTGGCTTTGCTGCGCGCGGCCACTGGCCTGTTCGCGGCTAGTGATGAGGTCGATCCCCAGGAGTTCGAGCGGTTCGTGCAACAGTTTGACCTGAGCACGAATTATCCGGGAGTGCAGGGCATCGGTTTTTCACTCAGCTTCAAACCCGAACAGAAGGACGCGATTACTAAAAAGCTGCGCTCGCAGGGCGTTGCCAACTTCCGCGTTTGGCCGGAAGGAGAACGCGACGAGTACACCGCCATCCTTTACCTTCAGCCAAAAGCAAATAGAAACGACGTCGCGATCGGTTATGACATGTTTGCTGACCCGGCCCGGCATGAGGCAATGGAAAACGCGCGCGACTCCGGCCAGCCGGCAGCATCGCGACGTGTGCACCTGGTGCAAGAACCGGAGGACGCGGCGAAGCAGTGGGGCTTTCTGATTTATACACCCGTATATCGAAACGGCGCGGCAATCCGTTCGGTGGCTGAGCGCCGCAACGCTTTCGTTGGTTGGGTTTATAGTCCATACCGCATCGACGATTTTCTCGCGTCGATCACATCCGCAAAAAACTACGACGTGGGTTTTCAGGTTTATGACGGCACTGCAAGAGACAATGCGAGTCTCCTTCACGGCGAGGCAGACATTGCGGCGCCCGCAGACCGCAGCTTCACGCAAGTGCACACGATCGATGTGGCGGGCCGTACGTGGACTGTGAGTTACGCGGTCAAGCCGTCCTTCGAACGTGGATCCAGCCGGCCGTTGTTGAAGTACACGATCATTACAGGCGTGTTGCTGAGTCTTCTTTTCTTTGCAGTAACGCGTGCGGAAGTCCGGGCTCGCGCGCGAGCTGAGCAGTCAGCGGAGGACTTGAGGCAGTCAGAAGCGGCAATCAACGAAGCGAACCAACGCGCGCTGCTCGAATACGAGAAGTTGCTGCAAAGAATTTCGAGTTTGTCGCAGGCACTCGGAACAGCGCGTGAGTTAAACACAATCTTTCGCGCCCTGAGTGAGTTCACGAAAGTTTCTGTTCCGTGCGACGGGTTTTTTGTTTCGCTCTACGATCCTCTTCGTGACGTGCGCATCGCGTGTTACGGGTGGGGCGACGGCGAAGAAGTCGATGTTGCTGCGTTGCCGCCAATGCCGGTCACAGAGCGTGGTCCAAACAGTCGCGCCGTGCGAACGGGAGAGGCAGTAATCACGAACGACTACATGCGCGCGACGAGCGCGAACCTTTCGGTGATTGTTGGACCTGACAACGGCTTGCGTCCCGAAACGTCGCTTGCCCTGCCGATGGCCGTGATGGGTCGCATTATCGGCACGATCGAGGTGCAGAGTTATCAACGCAATGCCTATCGTCCGGAACACGTGACGGCAATGACGATGGCGGCCAATTTGACCGCAGTCGCGATTGAGAATGTTCGTTTGTTGAAACTCGAGCGCACAGCGCGCGAGGCTGCTGAAGAATCGAACCGTCTTAAGGATGAGTTTCTCGCAACCGTTTCACACGAGCTACGGACACCGTTGACTGCCATTCTCGGCTGGTCGCGTTTGCTTGAAGACGGCGGCCTGGACCACGACTTAGCTCAACAAGCGGTCGACACGATCTGGCGAAACGCAAAAGCACAGGCGCAGATCGTCGACGATATACTCGACGTTTCTCGCGTCATCACGGGTAACCTCTACCTCGATCTACATCCAATCGAAGTTGCGCCCATCGTTGAGAATGCAATCAATGTCGTGCGTCCCACCGCCGACGCGAAGAGTATTCGAATAGAAACTCAAGTTGACACCACGCCGGCGATGGTCTCCGGCGACGCCAACAGATTGCAACAGGTGATCTGGAATCTTTTGTCGAACGCGGTGAAGTTTACGAACAGTGGCGGACGAGTCCAGGTCACAGTTTCGCAGGCAAACTCCGCCGTTGAGATCAGTGTAACCGACACGGGCCAGGGAATTCGGCGCGAGTTTTTGCCGTACGTTTTTGATCGATTCAGTCAGGCAGACAGCACGACAACGCGCCATCACGGCGGACTAGGTCTCGGCCTTGCAATCGCACGTCACCTCGTTGAGATACACGGTGGCACGATCCGCGCTCAGAGTCGCGGGGAGAGTCAGGGAGCGACGTTTACGATTACACTTCCGCTTATTGAAACTGCTGCTAAAACGTCTGACGCCGTTTTGGTAACTGAAACGGGCGCAAAACGGGCGCCACAATTGTTGTCCGGGGTGAACGTGCTGCTGGTTGATGACGATTCCGACACGTTGAAGTTGATGGCTACCGCGCTGGCCAGAAGACAAGCGAACGTCACTGCGGTATCTTCCGCGGGTGAGGCCATTCAGGCGATCCGCGAGCGGCGGCCGGACGTGCTCGTGTCGGACATTGCGATGCCCGATGAAGATGGTTACGGCCTGATTGAAAAAGTTCGGTCACTCGAAAGCGGCGAAACGCAAAGCATTCCAGCGGTTGCGATCACGGCGTACGCGAAAGAGGAAGATCGGGACCGTGCGCTCTCGTCGGGTTTTCAGATTTACCTCGCGAAGCCGATAGAGTTGACGGAGCTGGTCTCAGTTGTTGCGCGTGCAGCACGTAGAGATTTCTAGGGTTATGTCATTCATTACTGTCGATGGTATTCAGTTAGCCTATACGGACACGGGTTTGGGTGCTCCTGTTGTTTTGTTGCACGGTTATCCGTTCAACAGGTCGTTGTGGAATGAGCAAGTCGCTGCGCTCAGCAACAGTTATCGCGTGATCACGCCGGACCTTCGCGGTCATGGTGAAAGCGATGCAGTGCCCGGCGCCGCAACGATGAACCGAATGGCGGAGGACGTTGCGGCGTTGTTGGACCAGCTTGAGATTTCGCGCGCAGTTATCGGCGGGTTGTCGATGGGTGGTTACGTTGCGCTCGCGTTTTACAAACAGTTTCCATCGCGCGTTCGTGCACTCGTGCTTGCCGACACACGCGCGCAGGCCGACACGGAAGAAGGAAAGCGAACTCGCTCTCAACAAGCAGAAAAGGCACTCGCTGAAGGCATGGCCGGTATTGCCGACGCGATGTTGCCCAAACTGCTGACGCCTGACACGGTCACCAAACGGCCGGAGGTCGTGAAACGCGTCCGCGACATGATGTTGAAGACGAAACCGGAAGGTGCGGCGGGCGCGTTACTTGGTATGGCTGAACGGGAAGATCAAACGGAGCTGTTGTCGCAGATTAAGTGTCCGGCGTTGATTCTCGTTGGGCAGGATGATCCCATAACACCGGTACCGGACAGTGAACAGATGAATCGCGAGATCCGCGGCTCGCGACTGGTGGTTATCGAGAACGCCGCGCACGTTTCGAATCTCGAGCGTACGGAACAATTCAACGAGGAGCTAACGAAGTTTTTGAAACAGTCAATCGCCTAGATGCCGGGTTACAAAAAATTCAGGATTGAAGAACGTGTGCGCTGGGGCGATGTAGACGCAGCGCGCATTATTTTTTACGGCGCGTACATTCACTTCTTTGAATTTGCGGAGACTGAACTGTTTCGTGAAGTTGGCTTGCCGTATGGAAAGATGTTTGATGAACTGAAGATCTGGTTGCCGCGAGTTCATCTGGAATGTGACTTTCGACGTGCGGCGCGGCTCGATGATCTGTTGGAGGTGAGTGTTTACGTTGGGCGTTTCGGCACCAAATCGATGAAGCTGAATTTCGAGGTGCGGCGAAAGAACGAAGACGAATTGATCGCCACCGCTCACTTCGTGCTGGCTGCCGTTAAGCAGGATACATTTGAAACCGTTCCGATCCCGGTTGAACTGCGCGAGCGGCTCGCGCCTTACACGGCAAACGAAAAATGACGGAAGGTTTGGACGAAAACAGGATCGAGAGGGATCCAATCAAACAGTTTCAGCTTTGGTTTGACGATGCTGTCGCGGCCAAGTTGCCGCTGCCCGAAGCAATGAGTCTCGCGACTGTAACGCCTGACGGAAGGCCAACGGCCCGAATGGTTTTACTCAAGCAGGTGGACGCGGAAGGTTTTGTTTTCTACACCAATTACCAAAGCGCCAAGGCAAAACAACTCGAGATCAACCCGTACGCAGCGCTGGTTTTCTATTGGCCACAACTCGAGCGGCAAGTGCGCATCGAGGGGAAAGTAAGCCGGACGTCGGCGGAAGAGTCGTCGGCATACTTCAAAACGCGGCCGCGCGAGAGCCAAATCGGTGCGTGGGCGTCGCCGCAAAGCGAAGTGATTTTGGCGCGTGAAGTTCTCGAGCAACGAGCGAGAGAATTAGCGGAACAGTACTGCGATCGCGAAATTGATTGCCCGTCTCATTGGGGCGGGTATCGCCTGAAACCGGATCGCATCGAGTTTTGGAAAGGCCGTGTCGGCAGGTTGCACGACCGGATGCTGTACGAGCTACAACCTGACGGCGCCTGGTCCATCAAGCGCCTCGCACCGTAGTGCGATTAGTCTAGTCAACAGCGAATTAACTGTACCCGAATACTTGCTTGTAACTCTCCACCTTAAAGTTCCAGTTTTCATTTATCGGAACAGTTGAGCGATCGCTGCCTTCAATGGAGCCCTGTTTGGTCCACAGGAAAGGGAAGAAGAAGTAACACCGATCGCTTGAAAGCTTTCGTACGTCATCGCGCCAGGTGGACCAGCGCAGCATCTTATAGAACTTCTCGAGGTAGTCTGTAAGGAAGGCAGCGACTACATCAGTGAAACCGGCCTCTAACGATTCCCATTCCAGGCTATCAGGAGACAAGTAGTACATTGAACCCAAATCTTCTCCCAGTGCGCCACCATTTAAGGCAAAGAATCCTCCTGCGGCGTCGTCACCGACCAGCATGAAAGTGCCGTCAGTGCGAGTGGCGTTCCAGCCATGCAGCGTACGTTCTAGTTTCGCGTGACCGGAGCCGAGGAACCGTACCCAACCATCATCGATGAGAAGGCCGCCGCTATCGTATGCCATCGCACCTAGACTTGAATGCGTTGTTACCTGCGTGTAGAGCAAGGCGTCTTCGCGCTCGGGACTGGGTGGCAGAAGTTCGCACGGAACCGGAGCGTTGTTCACCCATTCTTCGATTATTTTGATCGCGGGATCTTCGGTAACGATCAGCTCATCGAGCTTGCGCTTGCTCATAGTGAGGACCTCCTTAATGCGGATGATTATCTATCAGAAGAGCCGCGAAAAGAAACGTATTCCGATGATGCGCATTTGGGCGCCTTCGCGAATAACGGCGTAGTCCCCGACTTGGTAATACTTCTCTTTCACGTCGAGCACTCTTCCTCGGCTGTACGCCGTCAGCGGTTCGACTTTGTGTTTGGGTAGTTGAGGAACTCGTGAAAGATCTGACTTAAAACTTCGAACTCGCTCTGCAACTGCGGGATCCTGAACTGCAAGTCTGTTCAGGTGTGCGCGGAGGTCCGCCACGTCGCGTTTGAGTTGAGCGCTGAATGAAGGGAAGTCTTCGGGACGCTCCGGACCCTTGCGTTTGAAGATCGCTTTGATCGGCGGCGGAAAAAACTCTTGTTCCTGCTCGTTGCTGTCCGGACTCGCCAGCGTGAGCATTAGATACAAGATCTGCATCCGGCTCTTGTACGCGCCGATGAGCGTCGCATCATCGACGTGGTCTAAGTCCACAGGACCAAACTCTCCCTCGCTGATGGCAATCTCGCGGCGGCGTACCTGGTTTTTCGTAAACGTCGCTTCAAAGGCGCGATCGAAATCCAGGTCTTCGGCAAGTAAACGCTGAAACTGTTGGCATACGCGGTAAGCGTCAATTACCTCTTTTGAGTGCTTCACTCTCTGCGCAAACACGTGACTCTGCGCAGTCGACAACATCGCAAACAGAAACAAGACAACGTGGCGCAACGTGAGCATCGGTTTAGAGCGGACGCAACGCGCTTTTCACTAACTTCTTTTTCAAATTGGTGTAGCCCTGTTCGCCGGCGACCAGATCTCCCAGCACTCGGCGCACGCCGCGGTGGCCTTTCGCAAATTCGATCATTCGCTCGGTAAACGGCGCGCCCCAGAAGTTGCCGTAAAAGCGCCGTCGCATCTGTGCCGCGCGGCGCAGCTCGGCGCCGAAGTCGGCCCGCCAGCTTGTCTCATACGACCTTAGATCGCCGCGCAGGTAAGCTTCAGCAAACAGCTCCGCAGAACGTAACGCGTAATAGATACCTTCACCGGTCACCGGATCGGCGAAACCGGCAGCGTCGCCGAGTAACGCCCAATCGTCGCCACAAACGGTTCTGTTGTCCCAAGTTGTTGCTGAAAGTCCCGGGATCCTTGCTGCGTAGCGTTCGGCTGTCGCGCGCAAGTGTTTGCGAACCTTTGTTGCCTCGGGTGTGGTTTCGTCACTCTTCCAAAAATCAACTCTTGCACTGTCGCTTTGTTGGTAATAACCAATCATGAATCGCCAAAGCAGATCGTCGAGCGGCTGATGTTCGAAAGCATCCTGCGTCGTGGCGATACCGAACGAGATATGATCGGGACGCGGAAAGGCCCACGCGTAACCGACCCAACGCGGCAGAAACGCAACAACCGTCGGAGCCGCTCCGTTCGCAGGTAAGGGAGCGCGATAACCAAAAGCGACTTCCATGTCCGAGGCGGAAAGTGGACCAGCCAACATTCTCGCAATTCCACTATTCGCTCCGTCAGCACCGGCGAGCACTGAACCAGACCACTCGTCTGAATCGTTCTTCACACGCCACAAACCTTGCGTCTTCTTGATTCTCCGTGCCGAGATCTTTTCAGGTACGACGTGCGCGCCAGCGTCACGTGCTCGATCGCGCAAGTAACCGTCAAACACAACGCGTGAATAGACAGCGAAAGGTTCGTCCAGTTGCAGGTGAAGTCGTTTGCCGGAAGGTGAATACAGATCGAGTTCGTTGATAGTGCGCCCGACGGCATTCAGCAGCTCGGGCCACGCATTCAACGCCTTAGCAGTCACACCGCCGCCACAGGCCTTCGGTTCATCGGGTGGTCGCCCGTCAAATAGCGCCACTCGCACGCCGCGCTTCGCAAGCAGTTCTGCGGCAAACGAACCGGCCGGTCCGGCCCCGACAATAAGCAGATCGAATTGAGCCATCGGTCAATTGTGACACTGGTCAGTCGGAGCTAGAATAACAGCCGTTCCCTTCAAATCGCGAAGCGCGAAGATGACCAACGAGAGCAGTTGCCTGGTGTTTTCCGGCATTGCACCACATCCGCCAATAATGGTGCCGGAGGTGGGTCGCGAGTCGATAGCCGGCGTGCGCCACTCGATCGAAGGCATGGCGGAACTTACCGCGCGCCTCATCTCCACCGGCGCCGAAACTGTCGTCCTGATTTCACCGCACGCACCGCTCGAGCTCGATTCGTTCGTCGCTTATGACGGCGCGGAAGTCTACGGCGACTTCGCCAACTTTCATGCGCCTGAGACCAGCGTCACGGCTCCAATCGATCACGAACTACTGACCGCAATCACTGAGGCTGCCGCCGCCGAGAACTACTGTGTCTCGGGATTGCCGGACTGCGTTCTGGACCACGGGACTGCGGTGCCACTGTATTTCTTGTTGAGCAACGGTTGGCAGGGAAAAGTCGTCGCACTCGGTTACAGTTTTCTTTCCAACGAGGACCATCTTCGCTTTGGGGTCTGCATAAAAAAGGCTATCGACAGAGTTGGCCGCCCGGTCGGGTTCATTGCGAGTGGAGATCTGAGTCACCGTCTTAGCCCATACGCGCCGGCGGGTTTCAACCCAAACGCGCACGTATTCGACGAACAAGTTGTCGCTGCACTCGAGGCGAATAAGCCGCAGGAGATTGTTGAGATCGATTACAAGTTACGGAAACTCGCCGGCGAGTGTGGATATCGTTCGATGCTCGTTGCGATTGGGGCGGGCAGCGGTGTGCCTGCGTCGTGCGAAGTGATGAACTATGAAGCGCCGTTCGGAGTCGGCTACCTCGTGGCCCAATTAATCAACCTGTCAGCAAAGACAAGTGATGACTTACCGCGCCTTGCGAGAACGGCCGTCGAGAGCTTCATTCGTTCAGGAGATGTTATCGAGCGCCCGCGGCCAACCGGTGCATTGTTGTCAGCGCGTGCACCGTGTTTTGTTTCTCTGAAAACGCTCGACGGAGAATTGCGTGGCTGCATTGGGACCATTGAGCCGGCCAAAGACACACTAGCGGAAGAGATCATCGCGAACGCCATCAGTGCTGCAATAAACGATCCGCGTTTCGACCCTGTCGCTGAAGATGAACTGTCGAATCTGCGCTACTCAGTAGATGTTCTGATGCCTGCGGAGAAGACGGTTTTTGAAGAACTCGACCCGGCGATATACGGCGTGATTGTTGAAGATGAGAGTGGTTCAAGACGCGGCTTACTGTTGCCGGACATTCCCGGCGTTGACACCGCCGAACGGCAGGTGGAGATCGCCGCCCGCAAGGCGGGCATATCACCCGGTACACCCGTTAACCTTTGGCGCTTCCGCGTTGATAGATTTCGTGAGGAAGAACGGAACTAGACGTCGAGGTTTCTCACGTCCAGCGCATTGTCTTCAATGAACTTCCGGCGTGGCTCAACAGCGTCGCCCATCAACACGGTAAAGATCTCGTCAGTCTCAACGGCGTCGTCAATTCTGACTTCCAGCAGCGTCCGCTTGTCGGGATTCATCGTGGTTTCCCAGAGCTGCTCGGGATTCATCTCGCCAAGGCCTTTATAGCGTTGGATCGACAAGTCCTTCTTGGCTGCCGCCAGGACCTTTTCCAGTAAAGCTTCTCGAGTCGGAACCTCTTCGCTGGTTCCGTTTTCACCAGAAACGAATGGCGCCGCTAGTTCATCTTCCAGAGTCTTGAACAGTTCGACTGCCTTCTGAAACTCGACGTAGCTGGCGAAGTTCCAATCGACGATGATGTTTACTCCCGCGTTCGTGACGGTCTCAATTTCCCAAAGTCCATGCTCTTCGTCGGGCGTCAACTCAGTTTTGTAACCCGCCTTATGCAAAGCTCCTTCGATCTTGGCCATCAGGTCGCCGTCCTGGAAAACCTTGCGGAGAGTAAGTCCGTCTTTACGAAGAACACCTTTGCGCCCGCTCAAAGATTCAAGTAGCAGGCTGAGCAATTGTGAGTCTCCACCGAGGCGCCGGGTAGCGCGCTCGCAGTAACGTTTAAAATCAACCATTCGCTCAAGCGCACGTGCGAGCTCGCGGCCTTCAATTGCCTGATTTGCTCCGGCCGACTTCACGCTCATGTCGCTCGTTGCCTGTCTCATCAGGTAACGAATCATCGAGCCTTCGTCTTTGATGTACTCCTCTTTCTTGCCGCGTTTTACTTTGAACAGCGGAGGCTGAGCAATGTAGACGTGGCCGTTCTCCACGAGCGCCGGCATTTGGCGGTAGAAGAAGGTCAAGAGCAGTGTCCGGATATGCGAACCGTCGACGTCAGCGTCCGTCATCAAAATGATCTTGTGATACCGAAGCTTCGAAAGGTCGAAATCGTCTTTGCCGATACCGGTGCCGAGAGCGGTGATCAGCGATTTGATTTCGCTGTGGCCGAGCATCTTGTCGAACCGAGCCTTTTCGACGTTGAGAATCTTGCCCTTAAGGGGAAGAATCGCCTGGTTCTTTCGATCGCGTCCCTGCTTGGCGGAACCACCCGCGGAGTCGCCCTCGACGATATAAATCTCTGACAGCGATGGATCGCGTTCCTGGCAGTCAGCAAGCTTGCCCGGAAGCATGCTCGAACCCATGGCGCCCTTGCGAACGATTTCCCGCGCCTTACGAGCGGCTTCGCGCGCGCGTGCTGCATCCAGAGCCTTCCCGACAATCTTGCGAGCTACAGGCGGATTCTGCTCGAAGAATTCCGTCAGCCGATCGTTCAGGAACGACTCAACGGCGCCTTTAACGTCGGAATTTAGTTTTCCTTTTGTCTGACCTTCAAACTGCGGTTGCGGCAGCTTTACCGAAATCACGGCCACGAGTCCCTCGCGCACGTCGTCGCCAGTCAACGAGCCTTTGAAGTTTTTAGCCAGACCGGACGATTGCGCGTAGGCGTTGATGGTTCTGGTGAAGGAAGATCGAAAACCTGAAAGGTGCGTTCCGCCGTCAACAGTATTGATGTTGTTCGCGAATGAATAGACCTTTTCGTCGTAGCCGTCGTTGTACTGGATCGCGACCTCGATCGATAAACTCTCGGTCTCCCGTTCGAAGTAGATCGGCTTATCGTGAAGCGTGGTCTTGTTCTTGTTGAGGTGCTTTACAAACTCCGCAATGCCACCTTTGTAATAGAACTCGTGCGAACGCTCCGGTTCCTCACGCTCGTCTTTGATCGTGATCCGGATTCCTTTGTTCAGGAACGCTTTCTCGCGCAGCCGCTCGGAGAGTTTGTCAAAGCTGAAAGCAGTTTCAGTGAAGATCTGCGAATCTGGCTTAAACGTGATCTTGGTGCCACGCTTTCGCGTCTTGCCGGTTTGTTTGAGTGGCGCTACCGGAATGCCTCGTGTGTACTCCTGCTCGTAAGTTTTGCCGTCGCGCCAGATTTCCAGGTGCAGATTCTCAGATAGGAAGTTAACGACCGAAACACCCACGCCGTGAAGTCCACCCGAAACCTTATAAGCGTTTGAATCAAACTTGCCGCCGGCGTGAAGCTTGGTCATCACCACTTCCGCCGCCGACTTCTTTTCTTTCTTGATATCGTCGACCGGAATGCCGCGGCCGTTATCAATCACTGTAATTGAATTATCAAGATGAATCGCTACTTCAACCGTGTCGCAATAACCTGCTAATGCTTCGTCAATCGAATTGTCGACTACCTCATACACAAGATGATGAAGACCCAACTCTCCGGTTGAGCCGATATACATTGCCGGCCGCTTTCGAACGGCTTCACGGCCTTCGAGAATGGTAATTGAGGACGAGTCGTAAGCTTGTCCCTTCTTTGTTTCTGTTGGTCCTACTGTTGACAATCTACGTCTCCTATACTGCCCAGCTTAATAAACAGTTCTAAGCAAAAATGGACTTGGCCGAAACGTCAGTTGGGGTCTGACCGCTTCGGACCTGTCCTTCTTCGATTTCATATACATTCGCCCTTGAAAAGAACCCTTCAACGTGACTCCGCTTTGAGGTTGTAATGAAGGTCTGTGTACGATTTTCAAGGTATTCCAGAAGGTGGTTAATCCTCCCCTCGTCCAGCTCGGCGTCTACGTCGTCAATGATGAAAACCGGCTGGTCATTAGCATTGGAATTATACAACGAAATCGCCGCTAAGTCTAATAATAACAATGCGCTACGTTGCTGTCCGGAGCTTCCGTAAACACGGATTTCATGCCCGTCCAGTTGAATCTCCAAATCGTCTCTGTGAGGACCGATCAGAGAATGTCCGGCAGCCACTTCTGCGGCTAACCTCAACCCCATTCTCGAGCGCAACAACGACTCGTAATCGTTCAAGTCTCCCTTGCCTTCGAGCGATGAAACGTAACGCGTGTGGATGTCACGACGGTCAAAGAGTTGGCGTTCCAGCGCCCTGTTGAGGCCGGCAACATAATCCTCGCGTTCACGATGGATCAGTGTCGCGAGGCGCACGAGTTGTTCGTTCCACGGAGCCAAAA
>DASZDV010000509.1:0-5785 GCA_035941575.1 Pyrinomonadaceae bacterium | reverse complement strand
AGACTGCGATCCTTCCAATGAGGTCGTACTCGTGCGCTTCAGTGATCTCGACGTTCACAAAATCTCCCGCTGCGGGCAACACACCATCCGGAACGTCGTTGATCAGCACGCAACCATCAATATCAGGCGCCTGCGTTTCCATTCGCCCCTGCCACAGCAGTTCGCTCTCTTTCGACTCGCCCTCAAAAAGCACGCGCACCACTTCTCCGACGCGTTGCTTATTCTTACGCCGCGAGATACGCGCCTGTTCTTTCATCAAGGCGGTGCGACGTCGCGCGGATGTCCTCGCCGGAACTTTGTTCGGCAACTCAAAAGCCGGCGTGCCTTCTTCGTCTGAATAAGTGAAGACTCCAACGCGATCGAACTCAACGCTTTTGATAAAACTCCGCAGTTCCGCAAAGTCTTCTTCCGTTTCACCGGGAAAACCCGTGATGAACGTCGTGCGCACTGCAATACCCGGAACACGCCGGCGCACGCGTTCAATCAAGCGTTCGAGACTCTTCCGATTCCCGCCACGTTTCATCAGTTTCAAAACGTTCTGCGATGCGTGTTGCAACGGCATATCCAGGTACTTCACCGCGCGTGGTTCTTCAGCTAAAGCATCGAGGAATCCGTCGCTTATATGCGTCGGATACGTGTACATGACACGCACCCATTCGATGCCGTCAACGCGCGCGAGTTCGCGCATCAACCGCGCGAGTGCATCCTGCTTGCCGAGATCTTCACCGTAACGTGATGAGTCCTGGGCCACGAGGATGATCTCTTTCACGCCTTCCTCGGCGAGCTGGTGTGCTTCGGCAACAATCGAACCAAAACGGCGGCTGCGAAAGTGACCGCGCATCTGCGGAATGAAACAGAACGCACACGGTCGATCGCAACCTTCGGCAATCTTCACAAACGCGTAGTGCGAAGGAGTGGCGAGTACACGCGGCGTCGACTCATCGTACAAGTAGGTGGCGCTCTGATTTCCGAGTTGGACGATGGGAAGGCTGCGGATATTTGTATTCGGATCACAGACGGTGAGAATGTCGTTGATCTGGTTCGTGCCGATGAACGCATCGACTTCCGGCATTTCCGCCTTGAGTTCGTCGCGATAGCGTTCGACTAGACATCCGGCAACGATGAGCCGCTTTGCCCGGCCTTCAGTCTTGAGGCGCGCCGCTTCAAGTATCGCTTCGATCGATTCCTTCTTAGCTGAATCGATAAAACCGCAAGTATTTACGACTACCGTCTCTGCGTCCGCAGCCTGAGAAGTAATTTCGTAGCCACTCTGTTTGAGGTGTCCCATCATCACTTCGCTATCGACGAGGTTCTTCGGACACCCGAGACTTACAAATCCAACTTTTTTCATCCGTTAAAATCCGCTTCTAAAACAATCAACGCACGCTCGACCTCGCGCTTTTCCGCATTCGAGAGCGGCTCACCGCCATAGCGCACACGATTGTAGGCGCGCGTAACTATCAATGCCTCGGCCGACCGCAACTTGCCGGCAAACTCGAGCGGGGTCTGATCTTTCTCACGCAAGACGCCGCGCTGCTCCATCACCTCGAGCAACTTCTTGTAAAACTGCACGTTTGAATAAGTGCGTCCTTCTTCTATCGTCGCTCCGGCGCCGCCCCATCGCAGAAACTTCCACACGCGCTTGCCAAAAATTACAAACGTCAAACCAACAATTAGAACGAGCACACCGACGACGACCATCAGCACGTTTCTCGTCAAGTAGCTGCGAATGGTCGCGAGCATGTTCGAAACCATGCGGCCGTAATCGAAGATTTGATTGTGCAACGAAGTCGCGAGTGAACGCTGTTCCTGTTTGTCGTAACCCACCACGTATTGGAACCAGACCAGCTCCATCGCTTCCAGGTATTTCTGTAGATGCGCCGTAAACCCTGTTCGCACTGGCTCGATGCGCCCGGCGGAAGGCGTTGGATCAAACGTCACCCACGAATCAGTTTCGGGAAAATAGACTTCAACCCAAGAGTGTGCGTCGCTCTGGCGAACGGTGTAGGCTCCCGCCGTTTCGTTGTACTCGCCGGGAAGGAAACCATTTACAACGCGTGCAGCAACACCGTGAGTGCGCAGTAGCACGGCCATCGCGGTCGAGAAGTATTCACAGTGACCTGTCTTAACGTTGAACAGGAAATCGGAGAGTGGATCCGCTCCACCGGCTTTCATCTGCAACGAATAACCAAAGTCTCGCTGTAATTGCCACTCGATTGCTTTCGCCGCGTCGTAACGATTGCGCGCCTGGGATTCGAGAAGCATCGTGCGTGCGAGTTGGACCACCCGCGGATCGAGGGTGTCCGGCAGTTGCAGGTAACGCCTAATCTCCGCCGGATACGGTCGCATGTCTCTGCGCAACTGTTCGGGCGACGGTTCGTCAGTGTCGGAGATCGCCTTGTACATGATTCGCTCGAAGTCATGCCGGCGCGATTGAATCGTACCTTCTGCATCAACGCGAATGACCTGGAGGTCGCCCTGGAGAGCGACGACGCGCGGTGCGGCAAAGAGTACGGACGATTCCAGCGGTTCGAGAAAGAAGGTTTGCGTTGTAAGCCTGTGAAGCGCTTCTGTAGTTCCGAGTCGATAGAAACCTGCGCGTTCGACGACCGTGTCCGAACGGCGCGCGTCCGCCGATTTCTTCCATCCCATCCCGGTAAACTCGTCGAGCGCAACTCCTCGCCAACGCAATCCTCCCGGAGGATCGCCGCTGTCGAGGCGCACTCGCATGACGAGGCCGTCGTCTTGTTTGAGCGTGCCGATCTGTCCGAGTGTGACGTTTTCCGAGAAGCCGATAAAGTTCGACAGTCCGCCGCCGCTGCGTGTGAGCGCCGCCGCGCCTGAGCGTGGCGCGATCAGAAACAGTGGTAGTGCAAGCGTGAAGATCAGGATAAGCAGAGCCAGCGCAACCAGCGGCAGTCTCGCGGCTTCGGTGCTCCGCAAGGATCGACGTCCCTTCCTAAAAACGCGGGAGTCGGGTGGGACGAGTAGACGAGTTTCTGCGTAATGCAGCGAGCGTCGTGCTTTCTGAATCTCGAATGCAGTTACGGCTGAGAGTCCGCACAATAAATAGAGCGTGAGCGTGCCGAGGAAAACAGGACTGAAACTCAGGCCCGCTGCGAGCAAGACTTCGAAGAACGAGATCAGATAAAGAAAGACCCAGTCGCGATCCTTCTTCACCTGCAACAACTTCACTGCCGACAGGAAGACGATCAAATGTGCGAGCGCGGTAACGCCGAGGCGTTCGGCCGGTTCACCGAGTTGTTTTTGGTAGTGCCAGTCGAGATAGAAAAGCGGGATTGAAAGCAGGACGATGGCGAGGCCGATTCGCTCCGGGAGTTGCCAGCGTGTGGTTTCGAGTCTCCAACTCACGATCATGACGACGAGAAACCCGAGCGCCAGACCGTAGTCCAAGCCTCCTGCCAGCACGAGTGCAAGCATGGCGACGCCGATCATGGCGTAAGAAAAGGCTCGGAAATAGGTTAAGAACTTCATCCGCTTTTAATCCGCGCTGCTAAAGATTCATCCGCTTTTGATCCGCTCTGCTAAAGATCTGCCTTTAAATCCCCTCTCCCTTTGTCTCCCAATCTGTGCGCTCACGACTGCCGCTTCAACCTGATCTCAAACAACCGCGGCCAAAGCTTTCCCGTCACGAAAAGCCGATTACCAGTTTGGTCGAAAGCGATTCCATTCAAAACAGCTTCTTCGTCGTGCACGTCCCCGGGCTGAAGCAACCCAGACAAATCTATCCAACCGGTTACCCGCCCGTTCTGCGGATCGATCGTCACGATACGTTGGTCGTGCCAGATATTGGCGTAGATCTCGCCGTTGACGTACTCGAGTTCGTTCAGTTGGTCGAGGGGCGTTTTGCCGTCGAATACTGCGATGGTTTTAGTTACGCGAAAGCTGTCCGGGTCGAGAAATCTTATCCGGTTACTGCCGTCGCTCATGATTAACGAACGGCCATCGTTCGTGATGCCCCAGCCTTCGCCTTCGTAGTTGAACCGCCCGGCGGGTTCGAGCTTTTGTGCGTCGTAAATGAAGCCGAGTTGATGCTGCCAGGTGAGTTGGTAGATCTTTCCGTTGAGGAGAGTGATGCCTTCGCCGAAAAACGGCTCGGGAACATCGACTTTCTTGACTACTTTTCCGGTTTGGAGATCGACTTGGCGAAGACTGGATCTGCCTTCCTGCCCCGTGCCTTCGTAGAGCTTGCCGTCAACAAAAACGAGTCCCTGGGTGAATGCGTTCGCGTCGTGAGGCCACATGTTGACGATCTGATAACCGTATTTTGCGACAGGGGCGCTGTCATTTGCGGTCCTCGCATTGGCCGGTAAATCTGCTGTAGCACCGCTGTTACACTGAATGCTGAGGATCGACAGCCCGAGCACTAGGAGGAGCCTGAGCTTCGGTAGACGCCATATCTTGAACATTCCCAACATGAACGCATTTTGCGCGACGCCCTCGGAAAACACAATTTGGCCCTATGTTCATCCTGTCTTTTTATCCGCGTTTTATCCCCGTCCTTCTGTAACTCCGCCTCGAACGCCTCACTCCCTGCGCGACCTCTTTTCCAAATACTCACCCAAAATCTGCGTGTCAGCGTCAGACATTTGCTGAATTCTGACACCCAGTAACCACCTTCGCTTCTGTCCCTCCCCAATGCGCTCGTTCGTGACGATCGCAACCACCGCCTCGACGGGCCCATTCGGCAGGTCAACACGCACAAACAACAATCTGCCCGGCTGCGAAAGCTCCTCCTGCCCAAACCGCGTCCCGACAAGCGACAGAAGCATCCCAAACTTGCTAATCGTTTCGCAGTGCCCGCGTGACGGCTGTGAATACGAAACCTTCCCAACCTGCGCGCCGCCTTCGATTAGCGAAATGTCTGCCGGCAAGTGCGCGGTGTATCTCGGTCCACGCCTCTGATTGGGCATCTGTCTCGACTGCCGGGGACTATCTGTTTTCGACGGCGCCCGCTGCAACTTCCCCTGCGGATCGAACCCTTTGAACACGAGTCCGCAGTTGTTACAAAGCAACTTATGCATCCCCACAGCACGCAGGAAGATGATGGCATCATCAAAATCCCTCTGAATTCGCTCGCTCTGGCACCTCGGACATCGCATCCAAAGCATTCTAGCAGTACGGCGAGATTGATAGTTGACTGTAGATCGAGACCGTCTTATGTTCAGACCAGCGATGAGATTTAACCTCAAACTTGTGGTTTTACTTGGGTTTCTGATTTCCGCGCCTGTTTTGGCCCAGCGAAGCCGGCCAACGCCGCTAACCCGGGCGCAAATCAAGGTGGCGGAGGGGCGGCTCAATGAGTTGGGGTATTGGACTGGGCCGGTCGATGGCGTGTTGGACCAGGCGACAAGATCTGCACTGATTGCGTTTCAGAAGTGGGAGGGCCGCCAGATCACCGGCAAGCTCACGCTGGATGATCTCGAAGCAATGCGGCAAAGCGAAAAGCCGAAACCCAGAGACCGTGGCTACGAACATGTCGAAGTGGACGTGGATCGGGAGGTATTGCTGTTAGTCAACGATCGCGGAGGCGTAAGAGTTCTTCCTGTCTCAACAGGCAGCGGCGAGACGTTTATGGACCTGGGCCAGCCAAGCATCGCCTACACACCGCGTGGAAGATTTGTTGTTTACGACAAAACGTACGGGTGGGAAAACGGCTTGCTCGGATCTGTGTATTACGCGAACTACATCACGGGCGGCGTAGCAATTCATGGTTACGAAACTGTTCCTACGCGGCCTGCGAGTCACGGCTGTATTCGCATTC
>DASZDV010000508.1:0-8822 GCA_035941575.1 Pyrinomonadaceae bacterium | reverse complement strand
ATGCCGAGATAAAAATTCGCGAAGTACTCGTCCGGATTGGCAGCCAACTCTACTTTGAACTCTTCCGTCGCCTCGGGAATTCGCGCGGCGCCGTCTTTGTAGAGATACGTCAGACCGAGATAGTAGTGAACGCGCGGAAAGCGAGGGTCGAGTGCGATCGCGGCTTTGAACTCGTCAATCGACTCCGCCAAAAATCCTGTTTCGCGGTAGGCGCGGCCGACAAGCACCCGCAGCGCAGGACGGTCACCGAGACGCTGGACCATTCGTTCATACAACTGCTTCGCCTGGGCAACGTCTTTTCGTTTTAGAAACGCGAGGCCCAACGTGTATTCAGCGTCGTAGTCGTTCGGAGACAACTTCAGGGCCGTTTCGAGTTCGCCCGCAGCCTTGTCGAACTCACCCATCATGAAGTAGGTCTTGCCGAGCATGTGATGCGCGGCCGTGTTTTGCGAGTCAGCAGCGAGCGCGCGTTGCAAGGGTTCGATGGCTTTCGGATATTCGCCGGTGTGGAAGTAAGCGATTGAGAGATCGACGAGTCCTTCAGTTGAATCAGGCCTGGCGGAAGTAGCGGCTCTCAACGCGTCCGCAGCGAGCTGGTATTTGCCTTGCGCGGAGTAGATGCGGCCAAGACGCAGGTACGATTCAGCAAGAATGATTTTGAATTCCGCTTCAGCCGCCGCGAAGTTGCCGGCGCGATGATAGTTCTGCGCGGCCTCGTAGTGACGGCGAAACAGATCGCCCTGAGCTTGAAAAATAAAGATTAAGAATGCGAGAGGGAGAAAGGCCGAGCGAAGGTACATCATCACCCCTGACCTGGCGAACTACCTGAGCGAACTCAAGAAAAAACTTGGACGAAGAGCTGAGGGGGATCACTCAGCGCTTCGTCCTTATTTAGTTGCCGGCAGTATATCAGAAGGTAAACTTGATACCGAGTTGAATCTCGCGTGGCGCCTGGGCCGCATTGAGCGTTCCGAACGATCCGTTGCGGATATCAGTATCGAAGCCAACAAAGTTTGTATGGTTCAAGAGGTTGAAGAACTCGGTGCGGAACTGAATTCCGTAACGCTCCTGGAATCTCCAGTTCTTCGCGATTGAGAAGTCAATCGTCGTGATTGGCTTACCGCGCACCGCGCCCTTACCCAAGGTTCCCAACTGACCAGGAGCCGGCCTTGCGAATGCCGCCGGGTTGAGATGTTGCGTTGAATCGCCGGTGTTCAGATAGAGCGGCGCACCGGTGTAGTTCGGACGTTGACCGACTGCGGCCGCGGTTCCAATCGTATTCGCACCAGTGGTGATATCGATTGGTGTGGCGCCGAAGTACGAGGCAATTCCGTTCAACTGCCAATCACCCAGAATCAGATTTGCCGCACGTCCCCAACTCTTTAGGGAAGGAAGCACGTAGACCACGTTGCTCACGAACGTGTGTCTTCGATCGAGATCCGCGTCACCCTTGTCGGCGGCGAAATTAAACGGATCGCTGGTCGTGTTCGTGAACGATGTGAGCGCTACGTCAGAGATCGAATGGCCCCAGGTGTAAGCAACCTGGAACGCAATGCGATCGCTGAACCGGCGGTTCAACCACAACTGCATCGCATGGTAAGTGGAGTTGCCGTTCGATTGATCCTGGTTAACATTGCCGATGCCACGAAACACACGGTTATCTCTGATTAAGATGCCCTGATCCTGAACCCCAACCCCGGGGACGGGACTCGCAACTTCCAAACCAGCTCGCGCGATCTGCAACCGGGCCGGATCGCTGCTGCCATCGCATTCGGCGCCGCGGCACGCCTGGTTCGGCGGAATATCATTGACGTTCACATTACGCCGCCAAATGTGTAATCCATGGTTACCAATGTACGAAGCCTCAAGAACCGTATCTTTGAACAACTCGTGCGAGATCGTCAGGTTCCACTGATAGCTCTCGGGTGGACGGAAGTTTGGATCCACTGAAGCGAAACCTGCATTCGGATCGACACCCGCGACGTTGTTTCGCAAACCCGGATTAATCGTGTCGAGACTGCGGCAGGTCGGACAGTTCGCCAACGTGGTGCCGGCGCCGTTCCAACCCGAACCCGCACTGACCGTCGTAGTCCACGGTGGATTACCGGTCAACCGCAGGAGGTCTTCAATCACCTGCGAACGACTCATGTAACGCCCGAAACCGGTTCGCACTGAAGTCTTGCCGGTACCGAAGACGTCCCACGCCAGACCAACACGCGGCTGCCAGCCTTGCTTGTAGGTGTTTATGGTGGCTCGCCCGATGCCCATTTGAATTGCTTCTTCCGCCGTTACTAAACCGGTGTTGAAGTCAACCCCGTTGTAGAGATTTGGGAAGAAATTAGAGATGCGATTCTCATCCTCCCAGGCCGGCGGGAAGACCGAATAGCGCAAGCCTAAAGTTAGCGTGACGCGCGGATGGATCTTCCACGTGTCATTCGCGTAGAACTCATAGTCGCGCCAACGCCCGTCGGCGATATCTGTCTTGGCGATCTCGGTGTAGTTAAGCAGCACAGTGTCTTTGAGCAGCAGATCGGAGATGCAGTTTCCGGTCTGCTCGCCGCAGCCTTGAATCGTAAGCTGCTGGTTGCCGCCACCTGCGCCGACGCTTGGTTCGTCCTTGAAGTTGTGACTGAACAGACCGCCGAATTTCAGATCGTGTGAACCTGCGATCAGCGAGAAGTCATCCTTCCAGATGTAGAGATCTTCGCGATTATTCCACGGCGCCTGGTGCCAGATGTTGCCGTAACCACCCGCGCCCCAGAACAACGATGGTGAAGTTCCACCGATCGTATCATCGTGCGGGAAGACCGTCGGGAACTTCGAAGCGATCTCCTGCTGCAACGCTTCGGTTTCCGGATTGGTCGTGATGATGATGTCGTTGCCTGCGATCGAGAATTGGAATTCATTCACCGCCTTCGACGAGATCGTGTTCGACAGCTTCACGGCGAAACTGTGGCTCGGCTGACTCCAGTCAGACGAGAGAGTCGGATACGGAGAGTCGCCCCAGAAATTACCGGACGCTCCTATGTGGGTCCATTTTTCGTTGATGTAGCGAACCATCAGGTTCATCTTGTCGGTGAGCGTGATGTCTCCGCGGATGAGATCCTGACGTGTGTCGATCGGTTGAAGCTGACTAGTCGCCCAGTCGCCGATGCCCGGCCCCGTGGGATTGGGATAGAGCTTAACGAACGACAATCCTGCTGGGCTGAACAAGCCTGTTGGAATCTTATTTCCGGGGAAGCAACCGGGGTCGACTGGAGTTGGACCCACATTCGCTTCGTTTTGCACGTTGCAAGTCTGGCCCGGAAAGTGCGGCAGACTCGGCACCTTAACCTTACTGCCATCCGCCAGTGTTATTTCAACTAAGGGAGTGGTCAGATTCGGAACGCGACGGCCGAATTGCGTTCTGAACGCACTGAAGTCGCCCGCCTTCTCAGCGGCTGTGGGCACCTGCGATGAAAGCACCTGCCCGCGACGTTCACGACGCCACTCTTCCGACCAGAAGAAGAAGATCCGGTTCTTCACAATTGGACCACTGAAGTTGAAGCCGTAGTTGTTGTATTCCAACTGCGACTTCGGTTGACCGGATCTGTTAAGAAAGAAACTGTTCGCGTTTAGCGAATCGTTACGGAAAAACTCGAAACCCGCGCCATGAAAGTCATTCGATCCGCCCTTCGTGATCAGATTGACCACTGCGCCCTGCGCCTGGCCGAATTCCGCACTGAAGCTGTTACGCTCAACACGAAACTCCTGAATCGAATCAACTGATGGAAAAACGAGCAACGTACGGTTCGAACCAACGTCCATGTTGTTGACGCCGTCCACCGTCCACAGATTCGAGTTTGACTGGTTGCCATTAACCGACATGTCAACGCCGGAATTGAGACCGGTGCCGCGAGTCGCAAAGGCGCCCCCCGCGCCTGACTGCGTCACTGGCGACACGCCCGGAACCATCAACGCGAGCTGTGCATAGTTGCGACCGTTCAGCGGCAACTCCGTCACCTGCTTCTCCGTGATCAAGCTGCTGACCTCGCCGCTGCGCACTTCAACCGGCGCCGCTTCGCTCGTGACGGTAACAGTCTCCGTTACTTGTCCGACTTGAACATCGAGGTTGACGGTTTTGTTTTCATTAACGTGCAGCTCGACGCCGGTCGTGATCGTCTTCTTGAAACCGGACGGAGCCGTCGTAATGGTGTAGATACCTGCGGGCAGCGAGGGCACGTTGTAAAAACCGTCCTCGTTAGCGGTGACGGTACGCGTCGCTCCAGTCTTCTCCTCGGTGAGAGTGATCTCAGCTTTAGGCACTGCGGCGCCTTGCTGATCTCTCACGGTGCCGGTGATGTTGCCGGACGTGCTCGACTGCGCGTGTACACCGACAAGTAAACCGATGCTCAGCAGGAGTAACAACGCCTGTAGTCCGAACCTTCTCGACATACCGCACCTCCTCAGAACTCTCTCTGTTTGCGATTGCGAACTTCTGAACTGGTACTACCAAAAATCGGAGACCAAAGCCGCCGAATGATGCCGAATAAATTCAACCCAAAGATACAGATTGTCAGAATGCTTACTTTGTTGTAGAGGCTGGCAAAAGTATTTAATCCTTTTGCCGGTGCTTGTCAAGGAAATTTTCAGTAAAACGACTTTGTTCGCAGAGCCAACAAATGCCGGATTTACGTGACTGAGACGGACGCAAACTTACTCGCCAGCACAAGACTGATTGCCCCCATCAACGTTGGCT
This sequence comes from Pyrinomonadaceae bacterium, assembly GCA_035941575.1. Taxonomy (GTDB): domain Bacteria; phylum Acidobacteriota; class Blastocatellia; order Pyrinomonadales; family Pyrinomonadaceae; genus PSRF01. The sequence continues at coordinate 4,084 of DASZDV010000508.1, read as the reverse complement.
CGGGACCCAGCGTGGATGACATGATTCGCGTTGACGGTAGACCACGACAAATCGTCGCCTCAACCGTCGTTTTGATGTCGTCCGCGATTACTGACCACGAACGCACAATTGGACCACCAACAATCACCGCTTCCGGCGCCAGTCCGCGAATCAGGTTAGCGATGCCGATGCCGAGATAGTTCGCGGTTTCCTTCAACGCGGTTCGGGCCGGCCCTTCACCGCGCAAGGCAAGATCGATCAACTCGCCGAAAGTGATCGCCGACGACCCATTCAGACCGCGCGTAAGATTCTTGTACCGCGCCAGCGCCGAACGTTCGGAAGCAAATGCTTCCCAACATTCGTGGCTGCCTGAAGCACACGCTACCGGAGCGCCCTGGCCGATCGTCATGTGTCCGAACTCACCCGCCGCGCCGTTCTCACCACGATAGACTTGTCCGTCAAACACAATGCCCGTGCCGACGCCGCCTTCGACCAGCACAAGAATGAAGTCGCGCACTTCACGAATCTCAGGTCTGCCAAACCAAAGTTCGGCCTGAGCCGCGGCGTTTGCGTCGTTGTCCATTGTGACCGGCAGTCCCGTCGCATCGCTCAACTCTTTCGCGAGCGGCAAGTCGCGCCAGTCGAATGTCGGTACAAACAGCTCGGTTGCATCCGAATTGACGAGACCCGGAAGACTAACGCCGATGCCTTCGATCGTGCCGTTGTTTCTTTTGATTAACTTGCGGGCCCGCTCGATGATGAGTCTGGTGGTTTCTTCGGCGTCCGGGTCCGTTTTGAAGCTTTCTTCCTGGAGCACGCGTCCGGCCAGGTCACTTGTTGCGACGATCGTTCGATTCGTACCTACGTCAACGCCGATCGCCACGGCATCCGCGGTACGCAACGATAACAGGATCGGTGGGCGGCCACCGGTTGACTCGCCGCTGACTTCTTCGATGAGGCCGTCAACCCGCAACTCTTCCACGATCAACGAGACCGTCGACCGTTGCAAAGCTGTTTCATGAGCGATCTCAGCCCGTGAGATCGGTCCCCGCTCTCGCACGTAATTCAACACGATCTGGCGATTGATGTCGCGAATCGTGTTCGAACGTGCAACGTTGGCTTTCTTTAAGTCAATTCGACGCATGCTGACGACGCAGAGAATAATTCATTGTCCAGTCTGTGTCATCCCTGATCAAGTGAGCTATACTACGAAACAAATTTTCGGGAGGTCCGTCATGAAGAACGCGAGCAAATACTCGTTTATCGCGATCCCCCTCCTGTGTTTCGCTTTTCCTGTCGCTGCACAAAAGGCGCCATCAGGTCCGCCCCCGGTCGATCGACGCATGAACACCGATCGCATTCGCCAGCAGGAGATGAGCAGCCGTGAATGGCAACTGCGAAACTTTGGTAACGAAGCGAAGGCGTCGAAAGACCGCAGGCAAATCGAAGCTCTGCTGACGCAGACTGAAGAAGACTTCAATCGTATCCTGACGCTGCACAACGAGATCGCTCGTCTCCTCTCGGCGTCGAAACCGATTGAATACAACTTCATCTCCGACGCCGGAGCCGAGATCAAGAAGCGGGCGACCCGCCTCCAATCAACGCTCGCATTGCGGCAACTTCCAACCGAAACGCCTGTCGTCGAGAAAACAGACGAACTCAACGATCCGCAGATGAAGGACGCTCTGATCAGAATGTGCAAACAGATCAGAAGCTTCGTCACCAATCCCGTGATTGCAAATCCGAGCACCGTTGATGCTCAACAACTAAGCAACGCGCGGCGCGATCTGGAAAGTCTGATTCAACTCAGCGGACACTTGAAGAAGGAAGCAGGTAAGAAGCACGCGACGACAGCACTGAACGTTAACTGAGTGTGTGCTTAGGTGCCCTTCGGCGGCGAAGGCGGTGTTCTCACAAAAACGATCGGTTCAGACGCGATTACGCCTTTGCCTTCCTGCACCGTGACGTATTGATTCGGTTTGACATCTGTGATTTTGTCTTTTTGATTTCCCGGCCAAATAATCTCCAAAGTGAGCGTCGTACCGTCCTCGGGCTTACTCAGGCCAAAAGTCAACGGCAACTCTGACTGCGAGCAGTAGCTCGAACCCGTCCGCACCATCGCGAAGAGAGTTCGGCCTTTCGACGTCTTTGCTACGACCTTTGCGCCGATGCCGTCGCGATTCGATTTCACACCAATCATTCGCACACGAAGCAGATCGTTTTGATTTGCATTGTCGTTGCGCAAGAGTCGCGCTGGACCATTGTTCGTAGTGATCAGCAGATCGAGATCGCCGTCGTTATCAAGATCTCCGTACGCTGCGCCGCGACCGACGATAGCCCGGTTCAAGGCCCGACCGAGTTTTGAGGTTACTTCTTCAAATTTCCTCCTGCCCTTGTTGTGAAACAGGTGCGGCGGCTGCGCATATTTGACTGTCGGCTGCACGACACTGATGTCATCTGACACGTGTCCGTTCGCCGCGAACACATCGAGCAGTCCGTCCAGGTTGTAATCGAAAAAGAAACACGCAAACGTCAACGATTGTGCAGACATCTTGCCAATACCGGAGGCGGGCGCATCATCAGTAAACAAACCGGAGCCGTCGTTGTGATAGAGCGCGATGCTTTCGTTGGTGAAATTTCCGATTACGACGCTTGCACGGCCGGAGCCGTCGTAATCGGCGGCATCAACGCCCATGCCGGCGCGCACAGTGCCGGCCTCGCTGAACGCAACACCCGCGATGACCGCGTTGTCGGTAAAAGTCCCGTTGTGGTTGTTGCGATAGAGTTGGTTTGGTTCAGTGTCGTTGGCGACGAAGAGATCGATCCAGCCATCCTCGTCGTAATCGAGTAACGCTACGCCTAATGTCTTGCCTGAAGATTTGTCGAGACCGGCACGCGCAGTGACATTTTCAAAACTTCCGTTGCCGCGATTGTGATACAGCGTGGGACTCTGGCCTTTATAAGCCTGCGGCGTGCAGTACGACTTGTTCTTTCCGTCAAGCGTGCATGTCTGATCCGTTTGGGGCGACCATTCGACGTAGTTGCCGACGAAGAGATCGAGGCGACCATCGTTGTCATAGTCGAACCATGCGGCACTCGTCGAGAAACCGGGATCGCCGACGCCCGCGGCTCTGGTCATGTCCATGAACTTTCCGCCGCCGAGATTGCGGAAAAGATGGTTTGGTCCAACACAAGTGACGTAGATGTCTTCGTTGCCGTCGTTGTCGTAGTCGGCGACTGCGACGCCGATGCCGTACATCTCGACGCCGAGTCCGGCTTGCGGCGTGACGTCCGTAAAGGTGCCGTCTTTGTTGTTGTGGTAGAGCGCGGGAAACGAGCGGCGCTTCTTGTTTTCCGGCCAGTCCATTGAGTTGACCAGTAGGATGTCTTGCCAGCCGTCGTTGTCGTAATCGAGAAAGGCGCCGCCTGAGCCGATCGTTTCGGGGAGATATTTTTTGCCGAAGGCGCCGTTGTTGTGTTTGAACCGAACGCCGGCTTCGGAGGTGACGTCGGTGAATTCGATCGCGCCGGAGGGGCGCGGGGGTGTTGGGCTCGGTGATGGAGAAGCTGTTGCAGTTTCAGCGGTCGGTTGGGTCGGCGGCGGCGCAGTTTGAGGCTGTTTGCACCCAGAATTTAGAACCAAACCGCAGAACAGGATTAAGAAAAATAACCTTTTCATGCGGCGGGGGACTCTTGAGCGGCAGGGGATTTCTCCGTGGGGAGCGAGCGGCGTGACTCGACCCACAGCTCGATGAGCATCGCGGTCGGTCCGACGATGAATAGCGCGTAGAGCGGCGCGTAGATGACTTGATTCAAGCGTAACAACATCTCGACGAATGCTACGAAGAAAACTACAACGCATTGCCACGTCTTTGATCTAACTGTCGTCTTCGGATCCGTAATCATGAAGAAAACAAACAGTTGATACATCGGTCCGGTGATCGGCGCCACTTCAGCACGCCATGGATGACCGGTGATCCAACTGCGAAAGAACGCAAACAGAAAAAACGACACCACGTAAATGAAACTGATGTGAAAACGTTTTGCGCGCCAGATGATGATCGAACCCAGGATCCAGATCACCAGCATCGGCCAGATAAAGTTG
>DASZDV010000507.1:0-3023 GCA_035941575.1 Pyrinomonadaceae bacterium | reverse complement strand
AGACGGCGGCCGCCATTGAACATGTGTCGGGTTATCTTTTGGCGAATGCGTTCTGCGACTTGTCCTGCGAGTTCTGTTCCTGTGTCGGGTAACACGATCACAAATTCGTCTCCGCCATAGCGCGCAACCGCGTCAGTATCGCGAATCGAGGACAGGATCACGGCCGCCATTTCCATCAGCACGTGTGAACCCACGAGATGGCCGTGCACGTCGTTGATCTGTTTGAAATCGTCGAGATCGAGAAACAGTGCGGCGACGCTCGATCCGTAACGACGCGCGCGCCGTATTTCGTTCAACAAAAATTGACGCAGGTAACGGGCGTTGTGAAGTTTAGTAAGATCGTCTGTTTGCGAGAGTCGTTCGGCTTCGGCGATGCGAACAGAGTTCGCGAGCGCAGAAGCAATCGGCAGTGAAAGCGAATCCAGTAAAGCCACGTCGGGTTTCTTGAATGCGCGTGCGCCGGAGCCTTCACGAATACCTTCGATAACTCCGAGGATCCTCTCGCCGCAGATCAAGGGAATCGCGACAACGAACTGATTCTTTTCCTTCCTCTTGATAATTCCCATTCCCGCGGCCGCGCGTTTGGCCGCCTTGGTTTCTGATCCGATCGGTAGATCCGGTTCGGCGTTGAGCAACCCACCCCACTCTTCTTCGTTCTTAGTGCCTTCCTGACCAGGGGTGCGAACAGCGATCGCCTCGAGAGTCGCGCCTTCCAAACCCTTGGATTCCGAAAACAAGTAGATGGCCCAGCGGTCCGCGCGAATCAGATCCTGCAACCCTGCGAGAGCTGTGTTTGCGGCGCCACTTTGATCGCCACTGAAGTGCAATGAAGAGACGAGATCGTAAGCCGCTCGCAGATGACTCGCTTTGATCTTCCTTGGCAGCGAAGAAGTCTCTGTCTCAACCGGCTTCTCGATCATCGCCGCCGGCATTCGCAGCTCACCCGAAGCACCATGGCCTTCAATTTCGCGTAGTAGTGCCGGTAATTGTGCTGACTTGTCGGCAATGGCAGCGAAGCCAAGCCGCTTGAGAGTGATGCCATCGAGACTGCGAAGATTATGGCTTTGATATCCGTTGGTTTGGCGCCGGCAGGCGACGAGGGGAGCTCCGGGCCAGAACGCTTTCGCATGGTCGATGGCCGTGTGAAGCTCGACCATGTCAGCTCCGGGAACCACTTCATAAAGCACGGCTAACGGTGGCGGTCCTTCAGCGCCACGCGCTCCTTCGCGTTTCTGTTGCTTAGCAAGAGCGACTTCAACTTCGACTTCACGCAGACCTTCGATGAGCGTTTTCACGCCAGCCGCCCGCAGCGCCTCGATTAACTCGTAAGCGGGAGCTTCATGGGCGTCCGTCAAAAGTATTACGTGACTAGACATGTGGCTCAGGTTCTGCCGCGACCCGCGCGGGCTGAAAGTGAAACTTTATATTGACTGCTGTTTCCCTGTGAATCTTTTGCCTCGAGTGTTAGCTCTCGCGCACTCGCCGCTGTGACTTGAATCTGAAATGCACCATCATGCGCGGCGATCGTTTCCCGACCGCTCACACGGATCGTCGTGCCGGGCTCAGCCTTACCGCGGATGAGATAGATATTACCTCCGAGAAGCTCGGTGCTGAGATCCGAAACAGAAACCTTTGAGCCAGTGCCTTTGTTGGCAACTATGAACTTGAGTGGATCGCTCCAGTCACTGATTTGACCGCTCGCGGCAGTTGCTCTCACGCGCCAAAAGTAAACTCCCGGACGAAGATCAGTAGCGCCAAATTCTGTCGCCACCAGTTGATCGCGTTCGATAACCTTTCCATCAGCAACAAAGAACGGGGAAGTAGCGACTTCAACTCGATAGTATGAAGGTGTGCCTGACTGCGGTCGTTGCCACTTCAAAGCAACATTCGCAGCGCCGTTTGGTCCAACTGCGACTTGTTCGAGATCGTGAGGTCTGGCTGGTTGCGGAACATCCAACAACTTTTGCGCCGCGGAGATACGGCCGGAGTTGTTTACTGAAACATACTCGCCGCCGCGGATCGAGGCCTTGTCGCCAGCGCTGTTTGTGGTTTCGATCGCACCGGTCGCGACGCGAATTTCTTCAGTGCCCTCAGGATTGACGCCGAAACTCGCGCTGGTCTGTTCGCCCATGGTGTTCTTCGTCTTGGGCGTTTCGACTACGTTCGTGGTTCCGTCGGTCTGCTGTTCGGTTCTGACTGAAAGCTGTCCGCTATCAACCTTGACGTGTACGTTCGTCTTCTTGCCGTCGTCCGCGCGCGCGTTGTCACGAATGATGATCGTGCTGTTGGGTTTAACCAGGAGTGTCGAGCCGTCAGCGAGGCCGATGCGAGCGCGGCCATTGGCCTGAGTTTGTACGGTGTCGCCGGGGTAGAGCTCTGTGTCGGCGTTGGCAGGAATCATTTCGCGTGTGGCAGCACGGATTACGCGCACTTCGCCTTCAAACGAGACAAATCTGGCTCCAGCCGGATGATTGATAACGGCAACATTTTTGAAGGGATTGCCATACTTCCAGACATAGACTGCCGCTCCGGCTGCCGTAACGCAGAGGGCGAAAATGGCGATTACCAGATAGACGAAACGCTTCTGAATAATCCACCAATCAAAAGCAAAACGACTGGTCTTATTCGCAACCATTATCTAAATCGAACTTGGGGAAGGGGCCCAACCAAAGTCGGGACCAGGGTGTGAGTCCAGATCCAAGCAGCAACACTACCGTTCAGGAATCTAACACACGAGAGAATGAGCGTACAAGATGTTTGTACACGAAATTTGCCTCAAAAACACCCTGATTCTGGCAGATCAGCGTAAATCCGCGTTTATCTGCGGCTAATTAGTCTGGTTTTTGGTCGGCTTCATTCAATTCTTCGCCGAGGGGGAGGTCGAAATCCGGAGGTAGATCGACTTGAATTGTGGTGTCGCTTTCCGGCGGTAAAAGGAGCGAAACGACCACAGAGCCGACCAGAACCACGGCGACAAACCCTAGCGAAAACTTGATGGGAATCTCGAAATGAACGATCCCGAG
>DASZDV010000506.1:0-3744 GCA_035941575.1 Pyrinomonadaceae bacterium | reverse complement strand
GCGCTTGGCAAGAAAACTGGTGGCCATCTCGCCCCAAGTCGATTTTATATTCCCCGGTACTCTAGCGTACCCAAACCCCGGAAAATCAACAAAACGCAACCGATCATTGATGGTGAAGAAGTTGAGCGATTGAGTCCGTCCGGGAGTGGAAGAAGTGCGCGCCAGGCCGCGAACCGAGAGCAGGGAATTGATCAGGCTCGATTTACCGACATTCGAACGACCCAGAAACGCAATCTCTGGTTTGGAGTCGCGCGGCCAGTCGGCTTCCTGGAAAGCACTTTTCAGAAACTCCGCTTTGAAAGGGCCACGGACTTTCACGGACAAACGCGGATTTGACTCGTGTTCATTTGTGAAAGTCCCTGGCCTCTTTGCTTTCAACCTAGTCGCCGGAAGCGGCGGCTTGTGCCTGAGCGGCGTTCTTCTGTTGCCAGATTTCGATCAGTTTTTGCATTCGCTCTCGAATAGTCGCGAGGCGCTGTTCGTAATCCGGAATCGCCTTGACGGTTTTTTCCAGATGCGCCAGAAAGTGTGGCGCTCCCATTTGCTCGCGCAATACCGGGATAAATGGTTCCATCTTCGAATAAACAAATATGTGTTCGCCGTTGGCGTCGTTGAACATTTCTGCGTCGATCGCGCCGTTGTTGACGAGCGAGCACGCCATGTCCCAGTAGGAAACGACCATCCGATAGTGACCACTCTTATCGCTGGTCAAGACGTCAAGAAAATCCTGGGGGCCTTTGGGGTTGAACGTAAAAAACCAACTGCGCGCCTCGCGCATGGTCTTCTCGCGGCGGAGGTCATACAGCTTTAGGATCAGATCAGCATCTTTGTATTTGCTCATTTGCTATCTCCTGTAGATTAAGACTGGTATTCGGGCTAGCTGGTTTGAATACCCTGCGACGGCTGCTCGGTTGTCCAGAGCGGCGGACCCTCGCCCGCGGCGGCTTCAGTCGGACACGCTTCTTCGAGAGCCATAGATAACACTTCATCAATCGTTTCTACGAGATTGATGGTAAGTGCATCGCGAACTTCTTCTGGGACTTCAGTGAGATCCTTTTCGTTGTCCTTCGGCAGGATGATGGTGTCGATACCGAAGCGGTGAGCGGCCAGGAGTTTCTCCTTGACGCCACCGATTGGCAGGATGCGGCCGCGTAAAGTGATCTCGCCGGTCATCGCGACGTTCTTCTTCACCGGCACACGCGCGAGCGCCGACGCCATCGCGGTGGCCATGGTGATACCCGCCGACGGCCCATCTTTTGGAATAGCGCCTTCAGGAATATGAATGTGCAGATCGCGTTTGCGAATGAAGTCGAGACTCATTCCGAGACGCTCGGCGCGTGCGCGAATGCAAGTCAACGCCGCCTGCGCGGATTCCTGCATCACGTCGCCGAGTTTTCCGGTGAGCGTGACGCCACCGCGACCTTTAACGAGCGTGGTCTCGATCTGAAGCACTTCACCACCGATCTCTGTCCATGCTAGTCCGGTCGCGAGACCGATCTCACTGTTAGCGGCGACGCCCTGCTGGCGGAACTTGATTGGACCAAGCATTTCGCGAACTCGCGCGGCGTCGATCGAGTCTTTCGCAGTTTCGCCTGCCTGTTCAGACACAAACTTACGAGCGAGCTTGCGGCAACACGAACCGATCTCTCGTTCGAGATTTCGTACGCCGGCTTCGCGAGTGTAGTGACGAATGACTTCGAGAATACCTTCGTCAGTGAAATCGATCTGTTCTGGTTTTAGACCGTTTCCCTCGGCTTGCTTCGGCACGAGGTGACGTTTGGCAATCTCCAGTTTTTCACGTTCTGTGTAGCCGGAGAGCCGCAGTATCTCGAGACGGTCCTGCAACGCCGGTGGAATCGTGTGCAGCACGTTCGCTGTGGCGATGAAGAACACTTTTGAAAGATCGTACTCGACGTCGAGATAGTGATCCTGGAACGTGTGGTTCTGTTCCGGGTCGAGGACTTCGAGCAGAGCCGCACTCGGATCGCCGCGGAAGTCCGCGCCGAGTTTGTCCACTTCGTCGAGCAGGAGCACAGGATTCACCGTGCCGGCCTTCTTCATCATCTGGATGATCTGGCCTGGCAGTGCGCCGATGTATGTACGACGATGTCCACGAATCTCCGCTTCGTCACGAACGCCACCGAGCGAAAGTCTGACGAACTTGCGGCCAGTCGCGCGGGCGATAGATTTGCCAAGACTGGTCTTGCCGACTCCCGGCGGACCAACGAAGCAAAGGATCGAGCCCTTCGGATTCTTCACTAACTGACGAACAGCCAAATACTCGAGAATTCGCTCTTTGATCTTTTCGAGTCCGAAGTGATCTTCGTTGAGCACTTCTTCGGCTTTGATGAGGTCCTTGATCTCTTTCGACTTCTGTTTCCACGGCACACTGAGCAGCCAATCGATGTAGGTGCGGGAAACAGTGCCTTCGGCTGACATCGGAGGCATGGCTTCGAGACGGTGCAGTTCCTGCATCGCCTTCTCTTTCGCCTCGTCGGTCATGCCGGCTTCTTCGATCTTCTTCTTCAGGTCTTCGAGCTCGGCCTTCTCGTCTTTGCGTCCGAGTTCTTTGTGAATCGCTTTGATCTGTTCGTTCAGGTAGTACTCTTTCTGCGCCTTCTCCATCTGGCGTTTGACGCGCGTTTGGATCGTGCGATCGAGTTGACGTTTCTCGATCTCGGTTTCCAGCAGCTCGATCAATCGCTGCAAGCGCGCCTGTGTGGAGAAGATCTCGAGCAGGCCCTGTTTGTCTTCAACTGAGATTCGCAGTTGCGATGCAAGGGCGTCTGCAAGGTGCGAAGGCTCCTGGTTACGCAGCGCTGTTTGCAATGCGTCTGTCTGCGTGTCCGGGGCGAGTCGGAGGTGCTGTTCGACGAGTTGGCCGACCTTTTGAATCAGCGCGTCGAGTCGCGTGCCTTCTTCATTCACGATGGGCGCGCGACGTACGAGCGCCATGAAAGCGCCGTCGCTGTTTTCCACGCGCACAGTCGTAGCGCGTTCGCGGCCTTCGACCACCACCTTGATCTGACCGTTGTCCTGTTTCTGGGATTGCAGGATGCGGCCGAGTGTCCCTACGCCGTAGATCTGCTGGGGCGATGGCTCGTCAACGGTGGCATCGTGTTGGGTCGCGAGAAATATCGTCCTGTCGCTTGCCAGGGCCTGTTCCAAGGCTCGAACAGAACCGGGGCGACCGATCTTGAATGCGACTTTAGTGAAGGGAAATATGACGACGTCGCGAATTGGCACCATCGGGTACCAGGCTACGTCAGCGGGGGTTCTGTCTGAGTATTCTTCCATGGTTTGAAACAGCTTTTCTCTGGGGGTTCTTTGCAGTTAAGGCGAGCCAAAACTACTGTCTCGCCTTATGTGAAAGAGGCCTAATTGTAATTCATTTCCCGTAGGTGCGCTACTTTGAGATCTAGCCACAAAAAAGCACAAAACTACCAACCAATTGTTGTTTGTGCCTTTTTGTGGCGATCTTTCTTTGGTCTTCAGGCGGCAGCGCCGTCAATTCCGGTGAGTCCTTCACCGGGAACCGCCCGGCGGCGTTCGACCATCTCGCTAGTGATGACAAATTCCTTGACGCGTTTCTGCGAGGGTAGGGTGTACATCGCGTCGAGGAGCAGTTCTTCCAGGATCATCATGAGCCCGCGAGCGCCGACTTTTCTCTCAACTGCCTGTCGGGCGACAGCCTTGAGAGCGTCTTCCGTAAACTTCAACTTGACGTTGTCGAAGTCGAATTTC
>DASZDV010000505.1:0-2303 GCA_035941575.1 Pyrinomonadaceae bacterium | reverse complement strand
GCCGGAACTGAATACACTTGGTTACCGGTTACTAAGATCCGGTAAAGCAAGAGAGGCAGTTGAGGTTTTCAAACTCAACGTCGAAGCCTACCCGCAAGCTTTCAATACCTATGACAGTCTTGGTGAGGCTTATGTAGCGGTGAACGAGCGCGAGCTTGCGAAGCAGAACTACAAAAAGTCACTCGACTTAAATCCCAAGAACACAAACGCCGCCGAGTTCCTCAAGACATTCGAAACGAAGACGGTTAACGTCGATCCGAAGCTCTATGACACTTATGCGGGCGAGTACGAAGTTGGACCAGGCATAGTTATGCGCGTCTTCCGTGACGGAGACAAGCTAATGACACAAGTCACCGGTCAGCCGCAATTTGAAATCCTTCCTGAGTCGGAAACGGTCTTTTCTCCACGCGCGTTTCCGGCGAAATTAACCTTCATCAAAGACGCCGATGGAAAGGTGAACGCTATCCGCATCGACCAGGGCGGCCGCGTCACGAACGGAAAGAGGATCAAGTAACTCAGTCCACAGATTACACAGAATAGAATCTGTCTAATCTGTGGATGGTTTTATTCGTAGCGCAGAGCTATCAATGGATCGACCTTCGCTGCGCGCCGGGCAGGGATATAGCAAGCGAGGAATGCCGCGAGAGAAAGCAGCACGGAAATCAAAACAAAGGTGAACGGGTCGGTTGCACTAGTGTTGAATAACAAACTGTGCATCAGGCGTGTTAAAGCAATCGCTCCGCCGACGCCAATGAGGACCCCTACCGCCGTCAACTTCATTCCACGTCCCACAATCAGTCTGAAAACGTCGCGTGCGGTGGCGCCGAGTGCCATGCGAATACCGATCTCGTGCGTGCGCGTCTGGACCAGAAACGCCATCACGCCGTAGATACCAATCAGTGCCAGCAGCAACGCTCCGCCTGCAAAAACGCCAAATAGAATTGCGTATAGCCGCGGTTGCCAGATCGATTCCGCCACGACTTCGTCCATCGTGGCTACTTTCCTGATCGGCAATTCGGGATCGAGTTGGGCCACCTCACGTCGCAACGCGCCGATAAAATCGTGCGGATTTGCCGACGTCCGCGCTACAAGCGAGAGGCCCGTAGTCGGAATCTTCCCGTGCGGCATATAGACACTTGGATTTGTCTCCTCCTGCATTCGCCGGTCTCTCACCGCACTGACGACGCCGACGATCGTGTGCCACGGTTCGTTGTCTTCAGGTGGTCCAAAGCGAACACGTTTGCCGATGGCACTCTGATTGGGCCAGTACTGCCGTGCGAGTCGCTCATCAATGATCGTTACATCGGGCGAGTCTTTCGCGTCCGAATCGTTGAAGTCACGACCGGCAAGGAGGGTAATACCCATCGTGCGAAAGTAGCCCGGAGTGACGACCGTATGCTGAATTGACGGTGCCTGTCCAAGAGGGAGCACGGGATAACCTTCGACCGTAAGACTTCGCCCCCAGTTATCGCCACTTAACGGGAGTGTGCCCGTTGCGCTCGCGGCCTCCACACCTGGAAGACTCCGCACGCGTTCAACGAGCTGCTTGAAGAATGCCGTGCGTTGATCGTCTTCTTTGTATTTTGCGCGCGGCAGGACCACATCCGCAGTCAGCACGTTGCTTGTATTGAGTCCGATATTGACACGTCGCAGACGCAGGAAACTTTGGACCATCAATCCAGCGCCGACAAGCAGCACCAGCGACATCGCAATCTCTGAGACGACGAGCAGACTCCGCGCGCGACTGCGAACGCCGCTGTTTCCGCGTCCGCCCTCTTTGAGTGTGTCGTTGAGATCCACTCGCGAAGTTTGCAGAGCAGGCACGGCGCCGAAGATCAGACCAGTGAGTAAAGTAATCCCGAGAGTGAAACCAAGAACTCGCAGATCGACGCTGAAGTTCATCCAGAACGGCAGATCGATCGGGATCGCGGTCAACAACAGACGAAGTGCCCAGATTGAAAGAACGAAACCGAGAGCTCCGCCCACCACAGCCAGTAACAGACTCTCCATGATAAGTTGACGCATAATCCGCCAACGACTCGCACCGAGAGCTGCTCGCAATGCGAACTCCTTCTGTCTTGCCGCGCCGCGCGCGAGCATTAGATTCGCGACGTTTACACACGCGACGAGCAGCACGCAGCCAACGACGCCGAGAATGATTAGAAGCGCCTGGCGGTAATCGCCCGACAAGCTATCGCGCAAGCTTTTAACATTCACCCCGAGGCCTTCGTTCGTAACCGGGTTCTGTTCTTCAATGCGCCGAGCGACGTTGCTCATCTCGTTCTGCGCCTGTGTGACAGTGA
>DASZDV010000504.1:0-2168 GCA_035941575.1 Pyrinomonadaceae bacterium | reverse complement strand
GCGCTTGGGCACGTAATCGTTGTGGTTGAGGTACGCGAGCAAATTGCGAAACGATTCTCAATCCGGTGCGGGCCCGCAGGATTACCAGACGCGAAGTTCAGGGCCGGCCCAGTCGATTTGGTGTCGATGCCGTACAGGTTCACCGCGTACTCAAAGCCATACTTGATCGTGTGACGGCCGTAAATGTTCTGGAGTCTCGCCGCTATTTCCCAGCGGTTGCGATCCTGCTCCGACTGTAGGCCGAAACCGGAACGCACAAAGTTGCGCTGCACCGTACCGCCGGTGCCTTCGACGAAAGCCAGACGCAAGCCGCCGGCGGAGAAGACCGTGGTTTCGGTAACCGGCAGAACTGCGCCGGCACGAAGAACCGCAAAGCGATCAGTCACGAGCGTTTCGTTGGCCAACTCGGGAAGCGTGTTAGCGCGCTGAAAGTGCAGACCGAGCGAGAACTCACCGATCCAAGTCGGAGTGATGTTTGAGTTCACGCGGAAGGCGTAGTTAGTACCGCCGGTTTCAATTACGCCGCGCGAGCTCGCCAGATTCGCCTCGAACCCGGCAAGCGGGAACAGATGGCCCTCTTGCTTCGTGGAATCGCCGAAGGTCGAGAATGTGAACACGTTCGCGGAATTGACTGCCCAAGTCAGCTTGCCCGAGTAGAACGGGGTCGTGATCTGGTTTTCCACCGGCTGCCGCAGGGTCTGCGTCAGGAAGAAATTCTTGCGGCGCTGCGGATTGAAAGCTCCGAAGAACCACAGTTTGTCCTTAATGATTGGACCGCCGATGTCAATGCCGGCATCGATTTCAGAGAAGCCGTCCGGAGCCAGGCCCGTGAACGGGAAATTCTCGGTAGAGCGAACCATGCTCTTGCTGCCGAAGTATCCAAAGATGTCGCCGGTGAATCTGTTACCACCGCTCTTGGTGATGACGTTGAAGATACCGCCGGTGGACTTGCCATACTCGGCACCATAGGCGCCCGTCTTGATCTCAACTTCTTGAACGAACTCGAACGGCAGGTTCGCGCCCGATCCGCCGAAGGCAGGGTCGGTCGTCGTCACGCCGTCGAGAATGTAGTTATTCTCAGGACCGGAGGAACCGGCAACCGAAGGATCGCGATCACGACCCGACGCGTCACGAAGACCTGAACGAGCAACGCTCGGTGAAATCGTGTAAAGCGACTGGACGGTGCGTTGAGTCGGGAAGTTCTCGAATTGCTCCCTCGAAACGTTGGTCCCGGTCGTGTTGCTGGAGGTATCGACCGCCGCGCCCGCGGTATCGGTTACTGTAACTGTACCGCTGACGCCGCCGACCTGTAGTTGAACATCAACTGAGGATGTTCTACTCAGGTTGACCTCCACATCACCCTTAGAAAATTCGGCGAAGCCTTTGCCCGCAGCGTTTGCGTCAACCTTCACCTCGTATCTGCCCGGGGGCAGGTTCAGAATGCGAAAGCGGCCGGAATCATCTGACACGGCCGACTGCGCACTAATCAGGTTCGGGCTCGTCACGTTCACCGTGACGCCCGGCACTGCGTTCCCCTGCGGGTCCGTCACGGTGCCTTCGATCGAACCTGTCGTTTGTGACTGTGCCATGACGCCAACAGCAGCCAGCGACAGGCACATCGCAAAAACGAACATTAAAACTTTTCTCATCGTTTGTTTCCTTTCTTGAAAGTCCCGATTCAGATCGGGACTACGAGTTAACTGAATTCAAATGCACTGGCCAACCTCTTTACGAATGGGTCAGCCTAATAATTCCTGATGGTCTAGCGGTGTCGCGGTGGCTCGTGTTTGAAACTGAAATAATCTGCATCCCGACTTTCCGCAAAAAAGAGTAGATTCCGCAGCCTTTTAAGCAATGGCGGTGCCATACGCCAAGGCCACGACCGGCCTGCAAAAATCGTTGATTTGCGCGAGTTTACAAGCTTTGTAAATCCGAAATTTCGGTTTTAGTCCGAAATTCCGGAAATATGTAGAGACCTTGTTTCCGGCGGTGGGTCGGCCGGCAAATGTAGCCATGACATCGTGTGGTAGACTGCCGCATCCCTGAGTCCTTTTAGCCGAACCTTGTCCCAGAGAATCTATCGCGATCCGGTTCACAACATCATACCTTTGCGTGCCGACACGTCAGAGGGTCGACTGATGATCCGTTTGATCGACGCACCCGAGTTT
>DASZDV010000503.1:0-2697 GCA_035941575.1 Pyrinomonadaceae bacterium | reverse complement strand
CGGCCTTGAATTGCGTCACGTTCCTGCCGACAGCTTCAACCTCGCCCGCGACATCACGTCCCGGCTTAAGGATCTTCACTTTGCTGAGTTGGGCCATGATGCGTCGCACGAAGGTGTGTCTCAAGAAGTGGTAATCGAGCGGATTGAGGGCCGCTGCGCGTATTTTGATTAGCACCTCGTCATCTGCGGGAAGAGGCTTGTCGATTTCTTCCAGCTTGAGCACGTCAGCCGAAGCTCCGTGGCTGTAGACGATCGCTCGCATCAGTGTGGTGGTACGCACGCAGCTAAGATGGGGTTTCTAAGGGTGAGTCTTGTTCATCCTGAAAATCCTGACATCCTGTCTAAACGCTTCACTGGATTACAAGATTTCCAGAATTAACAAGATAAGGCGCAGTCCGGCTCTTCGCTGATTTCGCTACGTCGGCCGGCGTTCCCGCAACCACCACTCGCCCGCCTTCATCACCGGCGCCCGGTCCGATATCGATTACCCAATCGCTCCCGGCAACCACGCGCATATCATGTTCAACGAGGATCACGGTATTTCCGGCTTCGACGAGGCCATCGAGTTGGACCATCAGCTTCTCCACGTCTGCCGGGTGCAGTCCGGTCGTTGGTTCATCAAGGATATAAAGAGTGTTGCCACGCTGTATTCGTTGCAGTTCAGTCGCAAGCTTGATTCGCTGCGCCTCGCCGCCGGAAAGTTCGGTGGCCGACTGGCCGAGACGGATGTAGCCGAGTCCGACCTCGCGCAACACACCGAGCGAACGATGAACATGCGGCTCATCAGCGAAGAATTTCCAAGCAGTGTCTACCGTCATTTCCAACACGTCGGCAATGCTCTTATCCCGATACTTGATCTCGAGAGTCTTCGCGTTGTATCGCGCGCCATGACAGACCGGACAAGGCGCATAGACGCTCGGCAGAAACAACAGCTCCACCATCACCCAGCCTTCACCTTCGCAATTTTCGCAACGGCCTTTCGCGACGTTGAACGAGAAACGTCCGGCATCATAACGACGCGCTCGCGCCGCTTTGGTTTCAGCAAAGATCTTGCGAACGTAATCGAAGAGCCCCGTGTAAGTAGCGAGATTTGAGCGTGGCGTGCGACCGATTGGTTTCTGGTCCACCACGACCAAACGCTTTATCGCTTCTATACCCTCGGTTATCTGGCCGCCGAGCGTCGCCACCGCCGTGCTTTCGAGTGTTTCACCTTCGTCCTCATCCGGCTGGAGGTGATGGCCCAGTTGCTCCGCGACCAGTTCCACCAAGACCTGACTCACGAGGCTCGACTTGCCCGAGCCCGACACACCGGTCACGGTGGTGAACACGCTTAACGGAAACTCGACGTCGAGATCGTGCAGGTTGTTGCGCGTGACGCCTTTCAATTTCAACCATGACTTGGGCGTGCGCGGTTCACGGAACGGAAGTGAGACTTCACCGAAAAGATGTCGCCGGGTTTGCGATTCTTTTACGCGCTCGAGTCCCGCGGTTGGTCCACTGTAAAGTATTTCGCCTCCGTGCTCGCCAGCCTCTGGTCCAACATCGACAATCCAATCAGCATGACGAATCACGTCGAGCTCGTGTTCGACGACGAAGAGCGAGTTTCCGGAAGCCTTCAACTGGTCGAGCGCCGCGAGGAGTGCCTCCGTATCTGCTGGATGCAAACCCGCGGATGGCTCGTCGAGCACGTAAACGACGCCAAACAGATTGGAGTGAACTTGAGTAGCGAGTCGCAGGCGTTGCAACTCACCGGGCGACAGCGTGGGCGTACTGCGTTCGAGCGAGAGATAACCGAGACCGAGATCGAGTAACACAGTGAGCCGTGCGGCGAGGTCTTCGCAGATTCGCTGCGTCACAATCGCCTTCTCCGGATGGTCTGTCTTCAGCTTTCCAAATCCCTGCGCAGTGCCGTGAGCATACGGGCGTATCACAGTCGCTAAACGCTTGAGTGGCAGCCGCGAGATTTCAGCAATGTCGAGACCTGCAAACTTTACTGAGAGCGACTCGGGACGAAGGCGTTTGCCGTGACACGTCGGGCATTCGGTGCCCACCATAAACTGGGCCACGCGTTTTTTCATGAGCGCGCTGTGGGTGTTAGCAAACGTGTGCAGCACGTGACGGCGCGCGCTCGTGAACGTTCCCATGTAGTTCGGCTCTTCCTTGCGCTTCAGCGCGCGTCGCACTTCGTCTCGATCGTAGCCCGGATAGACAGGCACGCGTGGCTGTTCATCGGTGAAGAGGATCCAATCGCGGTCCTTCTTCGGCAGTTCGCGCCATGGAAGATCGACGTCGTAGCCAAGTGTGGTTAGGATGTCGCGCTGATTCTGTCCGCCCCAGGCAGTGGGCCATGCGGCAATCGCGCGCTCACGAATCGTGAGCGAGTCGTCGGGCACCATCGACTGCTCGGTTACCTCGTAGATTCGACCGAGTCCATGACACGTCGGGCACGCACCCTCCGCGGTGTTTGGCGAAAACGATTCGGCGTAAAGAATGGTTTGGCCCGGCGGATAATCGCCGGCGCGCGAGTACAACATTCGCAGCAGGTTTGAGAGCGTCGTGACGCTGCCGACAGACGAGCGCGTGGTCGGCGAGCCGCGTTGTTGCTGGAGTGCGACGGCCGGCGGTAAACCATCGATTTGATCGACGTCGGGCACCGCCATCTGGTGAAAGAGACGCCTTGCGTAAGGCGAAACAGAT
>DASZDV010000502.1:0-3673 GCA_035941575.1 Pyrinomonadaceae bacterium | reverse complement strand
TCTTGTGCCTCTTCGTGGCTCATTTTAGATTGCGGACTGGCGATTGGCGATGTGAGAATCGGTGCTGTCATGAGCACCGACGAACTGCGCCAACGGACGTTTAACCGCGCCGTCAAGTTGCTAACGATAAAGCCGCGTTCAGAGGCCGAACTGCGCGAACGGTTGCTGCGGGATAAGAACACGAACGAGGCTGTCGTGGAGAAGGTTATCGCCCGCTTAAGAGAGTACGGTTACGTAAACGATGAACGCTTTGCATATAGTTATGCAGCGTTAAAAGTGAAGCAGCGTCCCCTCGGGCGTCGCCGTCTGCAAAGGGATCTGAAATTGAAAAAAGTCGCCGGCAGCGTGGCTGACGAGGCGCTGGAGTTGGTCTACGCCGAAACACCCGAGGAACAACTTCTGGATGCGGCAATCGAGAAACGTATCCGCCTGCGCGGCCGTCCGTCGAATCGACTCGAAGCAAAGAGTCTGTTTGACCATCTGCTGCGGCAGGGTTTTCCGTTTGACCTCGTGAGCGAGAAGGTGCGTTCCGTAGTGCGGGCTGAGATCGACGAGGAATAGGAGCGCCGTGCTACACTCGAATTGAAATGACTGGTAACGAAATACGCGAGATTTTTCTGAAATACTTTGAGGAACACGGCCACACGCCCGTGCGTTCCTCGCCGCTCCTGCCTGCAAATGATCCGACGTTGTTGTTCACCAATGCGGGCATGAATCAGTTCAAAGACACCTTCCTCGGACGCGAAAAGCGGGAGTACAACCGTGCCGCGTCGTCGCAGAAATGCGTGCGCGCCGGCGGCAAACACAACGATCTCGATGAAGTGGGAAAGACGGCGCGACATCACACTTTCTTCGAGATGCTCGGCAATTTTTCCTTCGGCGATTACTTCAAGGAAGATGCGATCAAGTACGCGTGGGACCTGCTCGTTAACGTTTTGAAACTTGATCCGAAGCGTCTGTGGTTCACGGTGTACGGCGGCGATGCGGATGTCGCTCCGGACGAAGACGCTGAGCGCTTCTGGGCGCAGGTCGGCGCTCCGCGCGATCGAATCTTGCGTTTTGGACGCAAAGACAACTTCTGGCAGATGGGCGAGACCGGCCCGTGTGGTCCATGCAGCGAAATTCATTACTACATGGGCGACAGTGCGGACGACGCGGAGAACTGCGCGGCCAACGTCAATGGACCAGGCGACACCATCATGGAGATCTGGAATTTGGTCTTCATGCAGTTCGAACGCAGCGAGATCGAACCCGGTCATTACAAACTCGAGCCGCTTCCGGCGCCTTCAGTCGATACCGGCGCGGGACTCGAACGTCTCACGGTGGTGCTGCA
Source organism: Pyrinomonadaceae bacterium (assembly GCA_035941575.1). GTDB lineage: Bacteria > Acidobacteriota > Blastocatellia > Pyrinomonadales > Pyrinomonadaceae > PSRF01. Next base: position 2,340 of record DASZDV010000502.1, on the reverse strand, counting down.
AGGCGTCAAATCCAACTACGACACAGATCTGATCCGGCCGATCATCGAGCGCACGGCCAGGCTGGCCGATCGGCACTACGAACCGGAGACGCAGGAAGGTTTTGCGATGCGCGTCATTGCGGACCACGCGCGTGCTACCGCTTTCTCCATCGCCGACGGCATTCTGCCCGGCAACGAGGGGCGCAATTACGTGCTGCGTAAGATCATGCGCCGCGCGATCTACCAGGGACATCACACGCTAGGGCTGGAAAATGCCTTTTTTAACGAGGTGACTGATTTCGTCGTCGACTTGATGAGCGATGTGTATCCCGAGCTCGAAACGCACCGCGAGTTCATCGCGAAAATGGTGCGCCTGGAGGAAGAGCGCTTTCGTTCTACGCTGACGGTCGGGTTGAACAAGCTCGACGAGCTGTTCACCGCGAGCAAGGGCGAGATGCCGCAGTTCAAGGCTTTGGCGAAACTCTACGACACGTTCGGAACGCCGCGAGATCTGATTCGCGTCGGTCTCGAGGAGCGCGGTTTTGTTATCGACGAGGAGCAGTTCAACCGTGCTTTTGATGAAGCGCTGCAAGAGCTTCAGCACACAAGCACGACCGCGCGTCCCGAGGGTAAATCCGCAGTCAATCCTATTTACGAAACGTTAGCGGCGCGTTTCCCCAGATCCCTTTTTAAGGGCTATGAGACTACCAACGTCGCCGACGCAAAGGTCGTCGCTGTAATCAAGGGCGCCGAAGTCGAATCGCTGGGAGAAGGCGAGGAGGGCGAAGTCGTCCTCGACCAAACACCCTTCTACGCCGAGAGCGGTGGGCAAGTTGGTGACGTTGGCGTGTTGACGAAAGATGAGACGATAGCGAAGGTCTTCGACACGTATTCCCCGGCTCACGGTCTAATCGTGCACAAAGTGAGAGTTGAGCGGGGCGTGCTCAACGCCGGTGATGCTGTCTCAGCAGAAGTCGACGTCGAAAAGCGCAACGCGACTCGCCGCAACCACACCGCGACGCACCTGATGCATGCGGCATTACGCGAAGTTCTCGGAACGCACGTCAAACAAGCCGGGTCGGTTGTGGCGCCGACTTATCTGCGTTTCGACTTCACACACTATCAACCGTTAACGCAAGCAGAGAAAGAAGAGATCGAACGTCTCGTCAACTATCACATTCTTCGCAATGAGCCGGTGCAGACGGACGAGATGGCCATCGAAGAAGCTATGCACTCCGGCGCCATGGCCCTGTTTGGAGAGAAGTATGGCGAGAAGGTCCGCGTCCTTTCCATTAAAGGTCTCGAAGGAGTTTTCTCCAAAGAACTGTGCGGCGGAACGCACGTGCGCTCAACCGGCGACATCGGCCTATTCAAGATCGTTAGCGACGAATCGATCGCTTCCGGTGTGAGAAGAATTAGAGCGATCACCGGCGCTGATGCTTACGAAAGGTTTCGAGAAGCAGAGTTGCTGGTGGACGAATTGAGTAGCGGATTGCGAACGTCGCGAACGGAATTGGTGAGTGCTGTTTCTCGTTTGCAGGAAGAGTTGAAGAAGTCGCGCCGTGAAGCTGACGAGTTGCGCTTGAAGATCGCGAGTGGCGGTTTAGGTGCGGCAACGAATGGCGACGAATCGCGAGAGATTGCAGGCGTCAAGGTGTTGGCTCGCGAAGCGAGTGGACTCGATGCGCCGGCCATGCGACAACTCTCCGACACGTTGCTGGCGCGAATCAAATCGGGTGTCGTAATACTCGGGCGCAGTAGTGAAGGAAAGGTCTCGCTGATTGTGCGCACCTCTCCCGACCTGACCGGCAAGATTCCTGCGGGTCAGGTGATCAAAGAGTTGGCGCCTATAGTCGGCGGCCGTGGTGGAGGTAAAGCCGACATGGCGGAGGGTGGCGGCAACCAGCCGGAGAACCTTGGCGCAGCTCTTCAGAAAAGCTATGAGATTGTTGAGCGCCTGATGGCGTAGTTTTGTTGGACAGGATTACCAGGATGAACAAGATAGTCTTTTCCGCCTGTTAACCCTGTCCCTGTTATGGTCCTGTCGAGTTCTACATGCTCTTCTGTTTTTCAGTGAGAGCGATGTTCATTTTCTCGAGCGTGATTTTGTTGAGTGTTCCAGTCACCTTCAGACCTTCCGCCTGTTGATACTTGCGCAATCCCTCACGCGTCGCATCGTCAAGCTTGCCGAGTTGTTCACCGGCGTAAAAGCCACGGTCCTTAAGAATGGCCTGGGCCTGGTTAATTTGTTCCTTGGTGGCGCGAAAGATCGGGCCGCGTTTCGTAGCCTGCTTCGTGCCGGTTGTGGTTGAGGTTGAGTTCTGGGCCATCACTCCGGTGTTGAGGACACAGAAGAGTAGC
>DASZDV010000501.1:0-2883 GCA_035941575.1 Pyrinomonadaceae bacterium | reverse complement strand
GGCGGCGTGAATGCTTATCTCGATCCGCGCGCGGTGAAGGCTCAGCAGCAGTTCATCTCAGCGTTTGCGGAGCGCTGCGGTCACATCGATGACGTAATTTGGGATTTTATTAATGAGCCCTCCTTTTGCTCACCCAGGCATCTTTGGAGTTGCCGGCCGAACTACGACGAGTTTGAAACCGCTGCGTGGAAACAGTGGCTCAAGGATCGTTATCCAGCGTCGAGCGATGAAGATCTTGCGGCCCAACTACAACAACTCTGGCGAACGACCGCTGATGATGTACTTGAACTGCCGAAGCTTGCGGATTTTGACAGTGTCCACCTCATCGATGAACGCCGGCCGCTGAAGACGCTCGACTATCGACTGTTCGCACAGGACATGTTCATTCGTTGGGTACGGCAAATGACTCCGGCCATTCGAAGTAACGGAAATCAGAAGCAACTGATCACCGTGGGACAGGATGAAGCTGGGTTGGGCGATAGTCCAAACATTCAGTTCTTTGCGCCGCACACTGATTTCACTTCCCTGCACAACTGGTGGGCCAACGACGATCTCGTTTGGGACAGTGTGCTGGCGAAGGTTCCATCGAAAGCGAGTCTGATGGAAGAGACTGGTGTGATGTTTTATGAACGTGCGGATGGTGATAAGCCGTGGCGCAGTGAACAGGACGTCAGCAATTTGCTCGAACGTAAGATGGCGATCTCTTTCGCGGCGGATGGAGCCGGGTTTATTGAGTGGGTCTGGAACACTAACCCTTACATGAATTCGACGAACGAAGTGGGAATTGGTTTTCATCGCGTCGACGGTACGGCGAAACCGGAGCTTGAGCCTTTTCTCGCGATTGCGAAGTTTATGGCGAGGCACGGGCAATTGTTACGAGACAGGCAAGCCGAGCCTGTGGTGATGGTGATTCCGCATTCGCACATGTTTGCCCCGCGGAGTTTTGCGTTTGAAGCGACGCGGCGATGTGTGCGAGCGATGTATTACCACTGTGGCGTGCCAATGCAGGCTGTTAGTGAGTACACGTTTGCTGACTACTCGCTTTCGCCGAAACTGATCATTGTTCCCGCGCCGCGTGCGTTGACGCAGAAGTGTTGGGAGACGTTGTTGGTGAGGGCGCGGCAAGGTGCGACAGTGGCGATCTCGGGAGTGATCGATGCGGATGAGTATTTGCAGCCGGTTGAGCGAACGTGGCTGTTTGGGCCACAGATAAACACAGAATCTGTGTCGCAGACGGAGAGTTTCGCTGTTGGCGAGAGGGAGTATTTGGTTCGGTTCGAAGGGGAGAAAATTCAACGGATTGAAAAATCCGTGATTAAAAACGTTACGCCAGGACCACGTCTAATAAATTATGGTGTAGGAAAACTGATCTGGAGTCCGTTGCCGCTCGAGCTCGGTGATTCGATGCCGGCGCTCGTCGCGTTTTATCGAATGGCGCTTGCGCAGGCGCGCGTGGCGCCGATCTTTACGGTAACGCCTCGCACCCCCGCAGTACTGGTGCTTCCATCCGTGTTTCGCGATGTGGTGCTTTACACGTTCGTGTCCGAGATCGATCGCGACACGAGAATGCAGGTCACAGATTTACAAACGAAAAGTCGCTTCGCCGCGACAGTACCGGCCGGACGCACCGCGATGGTGATTATTGACCGCCGTACCGGGACGCCAATCCCTTCTTAATCCCTGCGCTCTACGACTGCGAAACTTTTTTACCTTGTGACTTCAAACTGCGTCACCTGCGTCGTCGTGCGCTTCGCGACCAGATCTTCAACTACGATCTGCACGACGTACTCACCGGGCGTGAGAGCTGGACCAAGCTGCAAACGCGCACCCGTCGAAATCCGCTGCAAATCTGCCTGCCCAATCGCTTCAACCGGCAGTCGCTCGGTGTTGTAAACCCGCTCCCCATCGCGAAACACCAACGTCTGTGCCGTCAACTGCGGTAACCGCGTCTTCTTATTCAAAGCAGCGTTGTAGATCGTGTAACCAAACACCAATGCCGTTCCCTGATGAAAACTCCTGTGCACCAAACTTCGCCGCCAATCATTATCGTTGCCCGGCTGCGACTTCGCCGTGTCGGCATACAAAACGATTCCCGACAACGCCAACTGCCCATCACTCAAATTCGGCGTCTGAATAAACTGAGCCGCCGCACCGATCCGCTCCGAAGCGTTGTCGCGTATCGCAACGCGCAACTGAAAACCTCCCGGCCGCTTCAACGGCAAATCGAGTCCGTAGAGCACTCCTTCACGCTGCGCACGTTCGTATTGCCGCTCATCCAGATTAACCTTCACGTTGAAGACCTGACGGTCCACCAGCGATCCGTTATCGCTAAACAGCGCCGCGCTCAAATCAAACTTCGCTACCTGCGTTCCGTCCGCATCCTTCACGAAGGTAAGGTCCTTCGCATCGATGATCAGAAAGCTGCGCAACACGGAACCGCGATTCGCCTGGTTTGCGAAAAGCGTAGTGAGCCGCACCGCTATGTCCTTCGCAGCGAACGGCGAGATGAGTGCCTTGTTCAAACGATCCGCAGCCGTAACCGTGGGCGTGCTTTCACTGACTCCGTAAAACCCGCCCCGTGTTCGCACCGTATGACCGCTTCGCTTCACACGTGCCTGAATCGTGTGATACTTCCGGTTGAAAGTCTCAGTCGCGGGCCGGTAACCAACCAGGTAATAACCATTCTGATCCTCAAGCACGCGATCGAGCCCGAAGTCGTTCCTGTTACGAATCAAAAACCCGCCTGTCGCCTTCGCAAGGGCTTCGGCGCCGTCAAGATTCCTCTGTAACTGCGTCGACCGACCCTCAATCAACTTTGAAAGCGGGTTGGGCTCAGGCCTGGCCCCTGGTCCACGAATCAAGTGTTGTGGAGGCGTCAATATC
>DASZDV010000500.1:0-9033 GCA_035941575.1 Pyrinomonadaceae bacterium | reverse complement strand
GCGCCGGGACATGCGAGTTTCTACTCGACAAGCACGGCAACTTCTACTTCATGGAGATGAATACACGCATCCAGGTGGAGCATCCCGTGACGGAGATGGTCACGCTCGCGGACATCGTCCGTAACCAGGTGCGCATCGCTGAAGGCGAACCCCTCGGGTATACGCAGGACGATCTTTTGATCGTTGGCCACGCGATCGAGTGCCGCATTAACGCCGAGAACCCGGAAACGTTTGCGCCTTCACCAGGAACGATCACGGCGTTCAACTTACCCGGCGGCCCGGGTGTTCGGGTGGATACGTTTGTTTACTCCGGTTATCAAGTCTCGCCGTTTTACGACTCGCTCATCGCGAAGGTCATTGTCCACGCGCGGACCCGGGAATTGGCCATCGCGCGCATGAAAAGAGCGCTGGAAGCAATGGTCATCGAAGGCATTAAAACGACCATCCCGTTGCACTTGAAGATCATGGACGATCCAAGGTTCCGCAAGGGCGATATCGACACGGATTTTATGGAGTATTTCCTGGCGCGAAACGGCCGCAAAAACGGCGGGGAAGCGGCGGCCCGGGCGAGTTAACCACGGGTTTGCACGGTTGCCGTTTGCGCCTGCGTTTCCTATAATGTCCGACTTTTCTATGACGACTTGGCTCGTCTGAGAGGTAGAGAGAGATGTCACACGCAATTATCAGGGCCGGCGGCAAGCAGTTTCTCGTTGAAGAGGGACAGACGATTCGCGTCCCTTCGCTTGAAGCGGAAGCCGGGAGCTCGATTGAACTCGAAACGTTGTTAACCTCCGGGGACAATCCCGCCAAGGCCACCGTCGTGTCGCACGGCAAGGATCAGAAGATCGTGGTTTTCAAGAAAAAGCGCCGCAAACAGTACAAACGCACGCGCGGACACCGCCAGGGTTACACGACGCTGAAGATTGATTCGATTGGTTAAGAGGTCAGTTTTATGGCACATAAAAAAGGTGTTGGTTCATCCCGCAACGGGCGCGACTCGCAGGCGCAGCGGCTCGGACTGAAGAAATTTGGCGGGGAACGCGTATTGGGCGGCAACATCATCGCCCGGCAGCGAGGGACGAAGTGGAAACCCGGCAACAATGTCGGCCGCGGTAAAGACGATACGCTTTTTGCATTAATCGACGGCGTGGTGAAGTTTGAAGACAAAGGCCGCGCCGGTAAGTTCGTCAGCGTCTACCCACTGGAGCAAACTGCTGCTTAGAACAGTTGATTTACAAGTCCGCGACGCCTGAGCAGCACGTTAACTGCACGCCCGGCGTCGCTTTCAATTTTTGAGTCGCTTTCGATTTAGATGTTCATTGATCGGGCCAAGATTCACGTCGCTGGCGGTGACGGAGGTAACGGAGTTACTGCTTTCCGGCGTGAGAAGTTTGTGCCCCGTGGTGGTCCATCAGGCGGTGACGGCGGTCGCGGCGGCGACGTCGTCCTGGTAGCCGACGCGTCACTCAACACGCTGCTGCACCTGCGTTACAACCCACGCCACGTTGCCGATCGCGGGCTTCATGGCGAAGGTTCGAATCGTTCAGGACGCGACGGAGCGGATTTAACAGTTCACGTTCCAGTAGGAACACAGATCTTTGACGCTGAAACAAGCGAGTTGTTACACGACCTCAATCACGACGGCGATCGCTGGCTGGCCGCGCGCGGAGGACGTGGTGGATTTGGGAACGCTCACTTTACGAGCTCAACCAATCGCGCGCCACGTTATCACCAGAGTGGAAGTAAGGGAGAAGAGCGCGAGCTGCAACTGGAGTTGAAGCTGCTCGCGGATGTTGGCCTCGTAGGTTTTCCGAATGCCGGCAAGTCGACCTTCATCTCGACAGTGTCTGCGGCTCGTCCAAAGATTGCTGATTACCCATTCACCACGCTGGAACCGCACCTCGGCGTGGTTGATCTCGGAGACTTTCGCACGTTCGTTATCGCCGACATACCGGGTTTGATCGAAGGCGCGCATGCGGGCGCGGGCCTCGGTGATCGCTTTCTGCGTCACATCGAGCGCACGAAGTTGTTGTTGCATCTCGTGGACGTTTCTTCTGTATCAGGACGCGAGCCGGTAGCTGACTACGAAACGGTTAACCGCGAGTTGGGTTCTTACAATCCGGATCTCGCCGCCAGACCACAGTTCGTAGTGGCGACCAAGATCGATGCCCTTGACGAACCGGAACGTCTCGAGCAATTGCGAGCGCGCGCGGCGGCAGACGCAAAGCCCTTCTTCGCGATCTCGTCCGCAACGGGTGAAGGCGTTCGCGAGCTGGTGAATGCGATTTCAGCGCGGCTGGATGAACTGGCTGCGACGAACAAACAGACGGATACGGTAGAACTGGCTCTGTAAGATGCCCGTTGCGAAGCGCATAGCGTTGTATGGCGGTACGTTCGATCCGGTTCACTTAGGCCATTTGGAAGTTGCGCGCAGAGTTTCAGAGTTATTTGAGATTGAGAAAGTCATCTTTATTCCGGCGCAGATCGCGCCGCATAAAGTCGGGCGGCCTGTAACGGAGCCGATACATCGTTATGCGATGCTCGCGCTTGCAACGCAGGACGATCCTGGATTGATGATTTCGACATTTGAGCTTGACGCGCCGGATCGACGCTACACCGTCGATACCGTCGCCGAGTTTCAACGCCGAGTTGGTGGCGGTGCCGAGTTGTTTTTCATCATGGGCGCTGACTCCTGGTCTGAGATCACAACGTGGCGCGATTGGGAACGGCTCCTGAGAATGACAAACCACATCGTCGTCACTCGGCCGGGATATGAGGTCGCGCCGCCGCCCGAAGGATTGGGTGAGCGGATATCTTTCACGGATGTGGTAATGAAGGATATTTCGGCGACAAACATTCGTCGCCTCGCGAGCGAAGGGCGCTACGAGGAGTTGGAGAAACTGGTTCCTCGATCAGTGGCTAATTACATCAGGAAGTACGGAATTTATAGAGATTCGAATGAAGCAAAACTCAACAGTTAAAGAACAGTCTCTGCATCCTCAATCAAGCGCACGGACCCAGCCTCAGCCTGCTCCGGCGCCCAGTGCTGATCAACTGGACGAGCGTGTGCTCGCCGCGCTTCATGCTGCGGGCGAGAAGAAAGCGATCGATCCGGTGGTGCTCGATCTGCGCGAGATCGCCAGCTTCACCGATTACTTCGTGATCTTCAGCGGCGCAAACGAGCGTCAGGTGCAAGCGATCTCCGATGAGGTTTACGAACAACTGAAGAAGGCCGGTTCACCGGCCGCGCGAGTCGAAGGTTACAAAACGGCGGAATGGATCCTGTTGGACTACGGCGACTTCGTGGTCCATGTCTTTGAGGAGAAGGCGCGTCGCTTTTATGACCTCGAACGTCTATGGCGCGAGTCGAAACGAGTCGCTTTGCCGGCTGAATTGAGCGGCGAGAGTTCTTTGAGAAAAGAATCGTGATCGAACTGTTTGCGCGCTCTCCCGGAATGCGCGAGGCGGTGGGTCTCGCGGAGCGCGTCAGTTCAACCGATACGAACGTACTGATCACCGGCGAGTCGGGAGCAGGGAAGGATGTACTGGCCTCCTTTATTCACTGGAAGTCGCGGCGCGCCGCACAACCGCTCGTGAAGATCGATTGTGCAACGTTACCGGCTGAGCTGCTGGAAGCTGAACTCTTCGGCTACGAACGTGGTGCGTTTACCGGAGCCAGTGAAGCGAAGCCGGGTCGCTTTGAGGCAGCTCAGAAGGGAACAGTCGTTCTCGATGAGATCGCGCACCTTCCAACTGACGCGCAGGCCAAACTGTTGCGAGTGATTGAAGCGCGTGAGTTCGAGCGATTGGGTGGCCGCAAGACGATCAAACTGGATGCACGTTTGATCGCATTGACAAATGTGGATCTGGCGGAGGCAGTGAAGACCGGAAGATTTCGGGAGGATCTGTTTTACCGGCTTGACGTGATTCACATTCGCGTGCCTCCTTTGCGCGAGCGCAAGGATGATCTTTCAAAACTGATTCAACACTTCTTGAAGCAGTATTCGATCAAGCACGGCCGCAACGTGGAACGCGTATCCGCGCCCGCGCTGGCAATGCTTCAGGCGTACGACTATCCGGGGAATGCGCGCGAGCTGGCGAACATCCTCGAGCGAGCGGTGATCGTCGCTGACCGCAAACGACTTGACGAACAACACTTGCCGCCGAGTTTGAGTGCAGCGGTGAACGCGCAACGGCAAAAGGAGAAACCGCGGAGTCTGGCAGAGTTGGAGGCGGTGTACATCGCCGAGACTCTCGCTCGAACGAAGGGCAACAAGACCGAGTGCGCGCGAATACTCGGCATAAGCCGCAAGAACCTCTACGAGAAAATTGCGCGCTACGACATTGGCCACAGATGATGCGGATGAACACCGATGCGCTTTCGGATTATTTGGACGGGGAAGACACGAGACGCCCGGCTGCGAGCGCTGATTGATGATTACGCTGAACGACTCTCCCACTTTGTTCGTTGTGAAGTGACGGAAATACGAGAGCAAGGTCGTACAGACAAAACGGGCATCGATAAGGAGACTAAGCGCATCTCAGACGCGCTTCGTTTCGCGTCGCTAACGGTGTTGTTAGATCCCGAAGGCGCGCAGTGGACGTCGCAGGAGCTGGCAGCACAGCTCAGAAGCTGGGAAGGCAATGGCGTTAAGGAAGTCGCCTTCGTAATCGGGGGACCGAACGGGCTGGCGCCGCGTTTAGTTTCTCAGGCGGACAAACGATGGTCGCTTTCGCGTTTGACGCTGACGCATGAGATGGCGCGAGTGCTGTTGTTCGAACAGTTGTATCGGGCGTTCACGATCGTTCATGGCTTGCCATATCAGAAATGACTATCGGCAACCCCGGCATTTATCAAGTAGGGTGGAGGGAATAATTTTAATGGATAAGAGACGCACGAAAGTTTTCCGAGATAAGTTGTTGGACCGTCGTGAAGGTTTGGTCGGCCAGGTGCAAGCCGCCGAGCTGTACAGCCGCGAACGCGACGCCGAAGCTACTCAGGATCCGGCGGACATGGCCGCTAACGCTTATACGAAGGAATTGCTGGTGTCGATGTCCGACAACGATCGCCAGTTGCTCAATTTGATCGACGAAGCGCTTGAACGAATCGAAACTTCGGGTTACGGAAAGTGCATTCACTGCGGTGAGGCGCTTCCGGAAAAACGCCTCGAAGCAGTGCCCTGGGCGCGACACTGCGTTCGCTGCCAGGACTTACAGGAGCGTGGACTCCTCGGTGATGATGAAGATTAGCGACGACGAAGATTAGACGCGTCTCGCACTGTGAGATAATCGCGGCCTCCTCGAATTGAGGAGGCCGCTTTACTTTCAGAATCATGCTCCTCACGCGTTTCTACGACGCTCTGCTCACCGTTGCCTATCCACAAGCGTGTCGCGTGTGCGGTGGGAGTGTAGAGGAGCGCAGTCTCGGAATAGCTTGTAAGTCGTGTTGGGAAGCGACGCGGGTCTTCAACGGAGCGGAAATTATCTGTTGGAAGTGCGGCGCGTTGTCGCCGGGAATGGCGATCTCAGCGGATATAAGGAAGGATGTAAGGTGCCGCCGCTGCGACTCGGACTCGTTCACCGCGGCTCGCGCAGTGGGCGTGTACGAGAAAGCCTTGCGCGCATCCGTGCTTGAATCAAAGCGCTGTCCGCATCTGGCGCCTTTGTTAATTCAACTGCTCCTCGGCGTTGCACAACATGAACCGTTGAACGAAGCGACCCGGATTATCGCCGTGCCGCTGCACGATAAACGACTAAAGGAGCGCGGTTTTAACCAGGCCACGGTCATCGCTGAGGCGCTCGCCGGGCGCCTCCAATTACCCCTGGACGAAGTCAGTCTGACGCGGACGCGTGGTTCCGAAAAGTACCGTGCAGGGCTCGATCAGAAAGGCCGGCGCGACACAGTAGACGGCGCGTTTCAGGTCCGTTATCCCCGATTTATTGAAAACGAGAACGTCCTGCTGGTAGACGACGTTTTCACGACGGGGGCCACGGTAAACGCCTGCGCCGAAGCCCTCCTCAAAGCCAAGGCGCGGGAGGTTCTTGTGTTGACCATTGCGCGAGGGAAGAGTTAACGCGTAATATTCACGCCGTTATGAATGGCCGGGTTTTAGTGCTAAATACCTCCTTTGAGCCCATCAACGTGTGCACCGAAAGGCGCGCTGTCGTGATGATCTTCAAGGGCGTAGCCCGCGTCGAAGAGCACAACGGCCACATACTCCATTCGCAGAAACTCGCAATTCATGCCCCGTCCGTGATTCGTCTGACGGAGTACATTCACATCCCTTTCGAACGCCGATCGCTCTCGCGGAAGAACATCCTGTTGCGAGACCATTCGACCTGCCAGTACTGCGGTAAGCAGTATCCGCCCTCGGAGCTCACTCTCGATCATGTCCAGCCGCGCTCGCGCGGAGGGGAGTCTGCATGGGATAATCTGGTTGCCTGCTGCAAGCGCTGTAACCATAGGAAAGGTAACCGCACACCGGAAGAATCCGGCATGCACCTGTTGCGCAGGCCGCGCGGGTTCTCGTTACACGTCAACCGCCAAATCATGCGGTACCTGGGACGCGCAGACGAGACCTGGAGGAAGTACCTGTTTTACGAATCGGACAATCGGGACTAAGCAGCTCAGTGGCCGCGTGACCCAGCCACTCGAGAAAAGAGGACATTTATGAGTCAAACAATGCTGGCAATCGCAAACCTGGGACCGACAGAAGTTATCTTGATCGTGCTGGTGATCTTTTTGCTCTTCGGCGCCACTCGCCTGCCTCAACTGGCAAAGGCGCTCGGACAAAGCAAGAAGGCATTCAGGGAAGGCATTGAAGAAGGCGAAAGAGAGCCGCGAAAAGAGAAGGACAAAGCATAACGGCTGTTGGCAGACGGTTTAGCTACTATCCCAGCTCAGTGACTGTGTTCCTTCTGCCCTACAACTAAAGTCGCTTTCACCGAAAGCGCGAATTCCGCCTCATGTCTTTCTTCATTGATCAGCCGGGAGATTTCACGGAATAATTCTGCGCGCTCGTTTTCCGGCACCAGCGCCAACCACTCTCTCATCAAAAACTCTGCGACCAGTGGCGAAGTGAGAAACTGCTCGCCCGAATCGTAGTCAAACTCCTCGATCCGCGTCCACGACTCGATATCTTTCAACCCTTCATCTTCGGCCATCTGTTCGACGTCCGACACCGTCGGCAGTTCGGTAATCAAATGTTCGACAGCTGATTCATGATCTATCTGACCGCTGTTATGAAGCGCTTCCCAGTAGATCGAGAAGAACTCTCCGAAGCTCGACGCCGTTGGCAATGCGATCGCAATCGTTGCTCCCGGAGCCGCGACGCGCACCATCTCAGCAAACATCTTCCGAACTCGCGGACGCGAGACTAACGACGCGTTGCCGACGACGAGGTCAAAGCGGTTGTCTGGTAGATCGAGTTGATCGAGTTGCGCGAGACGAAACTCAGTTTGTTCGTTGGTTGCTTTTGCTTTTTCCTGCCCCAGTTCGATGCACTCTGAATTCTCATCGACACAAAGCAGCGACAGCTTGTCTCCGGCTCGCTCTTGAAGTGACATGGCGTGACTGCCCGTCCCCGCGGCGACGTAAAGCGCTCGCCCTTCAATGGGAAGCTTCACATGTTCGTCGATCAGTTCGGAAAAACGCTCGCCCCAGTCAGGCGCGATAAAAAGGTCTTGAAGAAAAGCCAGCTCCTTGTCGGTCTTTGCGCTACTCACTATCGGGCCCCTCGTTCGTTTCTGGCCTTATATCATCGGGATTGTCATCCGGATTGAAATACTTTCTCCCACGCAGTTGCTCAGGCAGGCATTCCATCTCTTCCTTCGCGTGCGGGTCGCTATGCACGTAACGGTAGTCTTTGCCATAGCCGAAGTGTTTCATTAGAGGGGTCGGCGCGTTGCGTAAATGCAGCGGCACCGGAACGCGAGCTGTTTCGGCGGCATCACTCGCGGCAGCGCTATAAGCCTTCATGACGGCATTGGACTTTGGCGCTCGAGCGAGGTAGATGGCGGCCTGCGAAAGCGGAAACAGTGCTTCAGGCAGTCCGATGAGCTGCACGATGTCAGCCGCGGCTGCCGCCTGGACCATCGCCTGCGGATCGGCGAGACCGATGTCCTCGGATGCCAGAATGCACAGGCGCCGCGCAATGAAGACAGGATCCGCGCCGCCTTCGATCATTCTCGCTAACCAGTATAGCGAGGCGTCAACATCCGAATTGCGCAACGACTTAATCAATGCGGAAGCGAGGTTGTAGTGTTCTTCTCCGCCCTTGTCGTACGCGTAATGAGCACGTCCCAGCGCTTCAATCACCGTTTCTTCGGACACAGTACGGACGCCGTTTGCATCCGGTGATGTTGATTCGACGGCGGCGTCGAGCGCAGTCAGCGCGACGCGAGCGTCGCCTCCCGCCATCTGAGCGATTCGTTCCAGCAGTGTGTCTGAGATCGACGGACGGTAGCTTGCCAAACCGCGTTCTTCATCGGCGAGTGTTCGCTCCAGCACTGTTTTGATCTCGTCTTCGGAAAGCGGGTTGAGAACGAGCACACGGCAACGTGAAAGTAGCGCGCCCGTTACTTCAAACGACGGGTTTTCGGTCGTCGCGCCAATCAGCGTTATCGTACCGTTCTCGACTGCGTGCAGCAGCGCGTCTTGTTGTGCCTTATTGAAGCGATGGATTTCGTCGATGAAGAGAATGGTGCGCTTCCCGTAACGTTGTTCTGTCTTTGCTTCGTGGATTGCGTCGCGCAAATCCTTCACGCCGGAGAAGACCGCCGACAAGGCAATAAAGCGCATGCCGCTCTTCTCAGCGACCAGACGCGCTAATGTAGTTTTGCCCGTGCCTGGAGCACCCCAGAGACCCAGCGACGGCAGGGCGCCACCTCCGGCGAGCAGCCGGCGCAGTATGCGTCCTTCGCCGACGAGATGCGCTTGTCCGACAAATTCCACAAGCGAACGCGGGCGCATGCGTTCCGCGAGTGGCGCGCCTGCGAAAGGCGCGGGTTCGGGCGCGTCGTCAGCAAACAGAC
>DASZDV010000499.1:0-11286 GCA_035941575.1 Pyrinomonadaceae bacterium | reverse complement strand
ATATCAACGTCAACTCCTACATTCCTCGGCGGCCGCCGGGACGCACGATGAGGGTCGCTTCATCTCACCAACTTGCAGAGGCGATTCAACAAGCTCAAGACGATCCGAACACTACGTCTGTGAACGTATTCGGTGGCGGATCAATTCAACGTCCTGTGATCATCAAAAAGTACACGACGTTCGACAATTCAACTTATTCGTGCGACGTGAAGCCGGAGAACACGATCTTCCGCGATGTTTCGGTCACCGATTACGGCTGCTTTCTTGTTGCTGACGGCGTTTATGTGGGTGGTACATATCGGCCGCCCCAAACCGTCCTCGACTATTTCAAATCGGGCAACGGCCGCAACCCAAACGACCGTTACCTGCAAGCCGTTCAGGCATTGACTGCGGATCAACTAGCCGGAACAGGAACGACGATCCTTGAACCTACTTACGCAAGTGGACCACATCCCGCAGTCGAAGTCTTTCAAGCGTTAGGCGATGCTTGTTGTTCTCATACGGGCAAAGCCAGGGACATCACGATTCAGGGTTTCAGGATTAAGGGACGGCAAACAGTCTATGACGGTGGTGTGCGTTCTACGGTTTTGCTTGGGAATTGCGAACACTGTGCTGTGATGGATGTTTATCTTGAAGACACGGCTTCGATTGGAGTAACGGCGGGCGGTTCTGCGCTGGAGTTTAAAAGTAACGACGGCAAGATAAACAAGAACAACTTCGCCCGCGACATTGTGTTCACGCGAAACATCTTCTCAGGTGTGGCGGCGGCTAACACGGCAACGATCAATACCGAAGACGCTTACGTCTTTCACAACTACGTTCGTCGACCGGGCCATCACAACCCGCGGTTCGGCGGCGGCGTATGCGGCCACGACCATGAGACAAACAGTGCGGCGGACCACACGAGAAACATTTACGTCTATAACAATCTTTACGACTATGAGGGCGCTCACCAGGACGCCGCCGGCAACGCGATCTGTTTGCAAGATCCTTACGCTGGACCGAATAGTGGGCGAGTCGTAGCGGCAAACAATGTGATTATCGGCGGACGTAATGATGTCTTATACAGGTGGATGAGTAATGGGATGTTTCTGAACGGTTTGAAAGACTGCGAGATCCTCAACAACTACATCTTCAGAACCGGACAGAACGCGATTCAGATTCACGGCATATCTAACTGTCTCATTCAAGACAACATCTTTGATTCAACCGGCGGAGGTGGCAACACTACGTTCTGGTCCAAAGGAATGAAAGACACGATCGTGCGGCGGAATCCGTATATCAGGCGTGACATTCCAATCAACATGGAGGCCGGCTTTCAGGAGATCTGTGGCGAGCGAAACCAATATATCGACAACACCATTCCCGGTGTGCCGGGCGCAGCGCCACCAACCCGAAGATGTCCGTAAATATCTGTGTAAATCCGTGTCCAAGACTACGATTCGAGAAGAACATGCGAACGATCTCGCGGCGATTCGCGACGTGAACACGCGTGCGTTTGGTCAGGAACAGGAAGGCAACATCGTCGATGCGCTGAGATCAAACGGCGCTGCGCTTCTTTCACTAGTAGCGACGATTGACGGTGGGGCGGTTGGTCACATCATGTACAGTCCCGCAACTGTGGGCGACGTCACGGGAGCGGCGCTTGGTCCAATGGCCGTGGTACCGGAATATCAACGACAAGGCATCGGCAGCAAACTCGTCGAAGCAGGAAATGCGAGGCTCAAGGATGCGGGAACGTCATTCATCATCGTTCTCGGTCATGCCGACTACTATCCCCGCTTCGGCTTTAAACGGGCCAGCACTCTTGCAATCAAGTGTGAATGGGACGTCCCCGATGAGGTTGTGATGATGCTAATCCTGGACCAAGCAAAAATGCAGGGCGTCTCCGGGCTGGTGAAGTACCGTCACGAATTCTCAACCGTCTCATGACGATCATGAGGATAGGCCACGGATTCACACACTTAAACGCGGATTGATCCGCCTTTAGGCGTTAAGAGCCGCCGAATATGTTGCCGACCTTCGCGGCGGCCTCGCCGAGTTTGTCGGTCATGCCGCCTGCGCCGCTCAATACGTTGTCGACCTGTCCCGCGATTGGAGCCGGCAACTTCTCTTTCAGAAAACCCGACACAGTGTTCACGGCTGAACGCGCCTGGTCCTCTGAAATTCCAGTCTTCTCGGTTATGCGTTTGATCAGTTCGTCCATTTGCTTCTTCCTTTCTAAGACCGATTACGATCGCTCTTGACGATCGGAGTGATAGGGTTGGGGGAACTGCTCTAACGACTTAAGGGTTCGTATTTCTCTCGAGCCTTCTGAGCCTCTTCAATGCTGCGGAACTTGAAGACGCCGGGCGGATATCGTTTTGGCGCAATGGTCCACCAACGAGCACAGTGTCGCAGGAAAACCTCGAAGTAGGGTTCTTGAGACTTGGGTGGAGGCGCGGCGTTCATTTCCTCTATAGAGCGAAACTTCTGGACTGGCATCTAACCTCAACCTTCTAACTTGAATCGTTCCCGCAACGCCGCTGCGTCTACGCGATCTTGAGGACGCACGGTGCCCTTCTTCAACTGATAGAGCGCCGACGGTGTCGCGACGCGCACGTGCGTGCCGTCAATTTCTTTGACCTCAGCTTCGATGGTCTCAAAACTTGCTACCTCTCCAAGCCGTGTCATCACGTCGAAGTATAGATCGGTGGTGGGTGGAACATAACGCACGGCAGGATAGTCACCGAGTAGATCCGCCGACGAGATCTCATTGATGTTCGGGTCGCCCGGATATGCTTCTTGTAGTGCGGCTCGTAGCCGTTCGATGTTTTCCGGTGTGGCGCGAATGAAGAGATCGAGATCCTGAGTTGCTCTTACGAGGCCGTGAAATCCCATGGCAGCCGCACCAATGAGCACGTATTCGAGTCCAGCTGCTTCAAAAGCTCGCAGCACGCGCATGATTTCGTCTCGGTCCACTAGGTTAGAATAGCGTGTCGACCGGCGCACGTCACGTCAATGACGGCGCAAGATCCGTGATAGGTTGAAAACGAATGAGCATATTCGAACGCCTTTCTCAAAAATCGAACCACTCCAATGACGGGCCACTCGTCGCCAATCCAAACATTGAGGAGCCTCTGAGCCTTCAGGTTGTTTTTGCGGAAGCAAAGTTGCCCGAGGCGCAACGCTTGCTCGAAGCGCTCACGTCTTTTCATCGGTCGATGCGGCAGGCGCGCTGCGAGATGGATACGGACGTCGCGCAGGGCGGAAATATGCTGGGGCTGATCGGGTGGGGAAAGCACGTGATCCGTTGTGTGGGGCTCGAGCTTCCAATGCCGTTACAGGTCGTCGAAGCCTGCGTTGCGCCTTCCCACTATTCGGCAGAACTCAAACAGCGCGCTCGATCCCACAAAGCGCACGTTCTCCTTTACTACGTGGGCTACGATCCTTCGCCACTAGAGCAATACGTAGCACTCGCAGCGACAGCGGCGGTGATGGACCAACTCGGTGCGATTGCCGTCTTCAACGAAGCCGGAAACACATCGCTACCTAGTGCCGCTCTCGCGGACCTGGTCTCTGACGGCGACCTGGAAAACCTCCGCACACTCCCAATACCACTTCTTTATTGCGGATTCGTGAAGCATGAGGTCGAAGGCGTTCCCGGCGTGTGGATGCGTACGTACGGCGCCCCGCTACTCGGCCTGCCCGAACTCGCAGCACACGCAACAGGGCACCACGAGGGTCAACGTTACTTTGCCATCTTCGACAACACGTTGAGCTACCTGATTGAATCCGGTGCACATCTGGCCGCCGGACACACGATGCAGATCGAAACTGACGAGTATCTTCGTTTTCGCGAACCGCGCGCCGACGAGGCATTTCTTGAAAGTGAAGGAGCGTTGCTCGTAGTAGATATCATTGATTCAAGTGATATCAACCGCTGATTGTCCACAATGCCCACCGAAGTAAGACGAGTGACTGACTCCATCGTGTGCCTGCGACGCGCGTCGTACCTAACGTGCTCCTACATCGTGCGAACAGCTAACGGACTCATAGTCGTCGATGCCGGCATGGATTCCGATGGCGCGGACGTTCATGCAGGTCTGCGACAAATGAACGCACAGCCGGATGAAATACGCGCCATCCTTCTTACTCACTGGCACAACGATCACGCTGCCGGAGCACATGCGTTGCAGGCGCTTACCGGCGCGCCGGTTTACTACCATCGCGGTGATGAGCCGTTCTATACAGGCCGCGCGGGCGCAACTGGCGCGCGTCGATGGTTGAGCGATCGGATTCCGGAATGGGGCGTACTCGTACTAGCCAAAGGATTGTTAGGCGAAGCCACACCACGCGCGGTCACGGCCCAGCACTTCGTCCAAGACGGTGAGATCATTCTCAACGACTTCGAGGTCATCGCGACGCCTGGACATACAGAAGGACATGTTTGCTATTTCTATAGGCCCGCGAAGGCGCTGTTTGCCGGCGACGCTCTTGCCGTGATCGACGGCCGTATTCGTTTCATGGCCCGTCCCGTCACACCAGATCTCGACAACGCACGCGCCTCGCTCGAAAAGTGCCTGACACTGAATCCACAACTCATTTGTCCAGGACACCGGGAGCCACTCACGACAGATGTCGAAGCCGCGTGCGAAACCATACGAACGTACCTAAAGCGCAATGGGCGATGGCCGTTACTCGGTTAGGTGCCTGGCCCAACGCAGGATCTCCTCTACGCTCTCATCAACGGTGATCTCACTGGTATCGAGGAGGGTCATCGGCGGCTCTGTCGTGCGCGCGTTCGCTTTTAACCAGCGATTATATTCAACATGCCTTTGAACGTATTCATCCTCGGAAGAGCCGCGCCATGCCGGTCGACTTCGCAATCGAGAAGCAAGCACTTCATCTTCACAAACCAACGCTAAATAGTGAATGCCTGAAAAATACCGGCGCTCCACACACTGCTCAAACTGTTCCGGCACAGCCGAGCCGCATAACATCACCGGCTTGCCGGCTTGAGAAATGTTTTTGCAGACGCGCAGCCACATCTCTCGATACCTCCGGTAACTTTCGGGTTCGTGAAACTCATCGCTATATAGAATGTCGCTGTCCAGTACCACGAAATCGTTGGTTTGAGCAGCAAGCGCGAGACAAGCCGTCGTTTTTCCGGCGCCACTGGGCCCAGTAATGATGAACAACGGCAAGCGAAGGAATTTGTGCTTGTGTTCACACACGGGACAGATCGCGTAAGGTCCATCTACAACAATCTTGTCCGCGCGCAACTCTCCGCAATTGGGACAAACATTAAACATGAGTGCTTAAGAATAACGTGGGGATCGCACGCGCGTCACCTCTGGTTAAGAATGGTTGCGACGGGTTGGCGCACGACGGTTTAAGACGCGGAAATGTCTGGCTTTTTTCGTAAACGGGCATATAATGCGTCCACCCTCGCGCCATCTTCATCATGGAGGCAAATTGTAATGGCCGTTACGAAGAACAATAAGAAGCTGATTGCCGATCTAAAAAAAATGGTCAAGGACTATCCGATAGAAGTGTTGGGCCTGGTGGACGCCGCTGCCCTCTGCTGTCGCGCTGGAACAGTCGCGCTCGTTAAAGTGGACAAGGGAGATCCGGCGCCATTTGCAAAAAAGGGCACCAAGTAAGCCACGACAACTAATCATCTAAGACCTTGGAAACGTAATGTCACTCTTCCTCCAACCCGACGTGTGTCTCCAGATTCGCGATGACAGCCTTGAACTCTATCGCGAGGGCGTTCCCGTCTTTCACACTCTGGGCATCGGCGAGACGTTCGCACTTTCATGGCTCGCCGCGGAAGGAGATTATGAAACGGCTGCTGAAGCGTGTGCAGAGTGTCTTCCGGACGGAGAAGAATTCGTCAAACGCGTGGTTGATCGTTACTGGACATACCTCGGTGATGGACCAGCGCGGCCTATCGATCTTGCATGGCTCCAGCAGGCGACGAAGACACGTCCGAAATTCGCGATCCTTCCGATGTCGAATGTGAAGCAGGAGGCGGCGCCTGCGTGCATCACGTGGCTCGTCACACTCGGCTGTAATCGCAAATGTCCGTACTGCTTCTTTAACGTGTTTCACTTCGCCGCTGATTCACCTGTTGGTCCACCAGACGCGACGTTTCCTCTAAAAGATGCTGTGTCGATGGTCCATCAGATGGCACAAATCGGTGCAGCCGATCTGTATTTAACAGGTGGCGAGCCGTTTCTCCGGCAGGATCTCACTGAAGTTATTGAAGAGGCGACCAAAGTTCGGGTACGGACTCACGCAGTGACGAAGTACCTCGTTTCACCTGTACTCGCAAAGCGCATCGCAACGGCGGGAATCAGCTCAGTGACGGTCTCCATCGATGACAGCCGTCCCAAGGAAGCCGCGGCTTTAGCGGGCTCGCCGGGATATCTCGCAGAAGCAACGCAGACGGTGCGCAATCTGTTGGAAGCCGGCGTGAACACCGACGTGAATACGGTGGCAACGAAAGTAAATATCAATCAATTGGATCAGCTGGCGTCGTTTCTTGCGGATCTAAACGTAAAGCATCTCAAGATCAGTCCTTTCCACTCGCCCTATCCAATCCGGTTATCCGCTGAAAAACTCGTAACTACCGTGCGCCTCGAGGACCAGATCGCCGATCTTCAACTTAAGTACCAGAGCCGCGGCCTGGAGATCGAAATGGGCGGTGAACAAGATCCGATGTCAAATGTCCGTTGCGGCTCGAAGATAGTCTGCGAAATCGGAACGCGTGCGCTCGATGTGTTGCCGGACGGTTCGGCGTCCAGATGTCATTACTTACCAGGCGTCTCGGAACTAACCGTGGGCTCACTTCGGACGCAGACGATTCTCGAGATATGGAATGGTCCACATTTACGCGCACTATCGAAACCCGAACGCGAGTCATTTGCCGGCACGGCGTGTGAACCATGCGACAATCATCAGGCTTGTAACTCGCGCGGACGTTGCTACGTGTCAGCCTTACAAAGCACGGGACAGCTACATGCTCCCGACGCCTTCTGCACCCGGGAGGCGATTTGAACCCGCTTTTCGAAGTAGTTCAGAAAGATCGACGCCCATACGTTATGCGGCGAACAGACCGGCAGTTTGTGGCGGCACTCACGCGCATGGAAGCCGTCATACTGAAACTGCTCGCTGACAGCGTTGACGAGGATGAGGCTATTAAGCTCCTTGAGTCAGTTATTGGACCAACGGCGGACGACGTAGTTCGCCGCGTTGAGGCGCGCTTCTCTTCCCTGCTGAAGGATGGGCGCGGCATAGCTGTTCCCGTAGCCCTCGACGATCTGGATGAATTCGATCCTCGCGCGGCTGCGGAAATGGGACTCAGAGAGTATCCCGGACCACGTGTGCTGCATTGGTGCGTAACGCGCTTCTGTCCGCGTCGATGCGTCTATTGTTACGCCGAGCCGTTGCAGGGCGGCCACGCAACCGACGCCGTCATCACGCGCGAAGAGTTGAATCAAATCTTCGCTGAGGCCGTGACGCTCGGGGCGGAACATTTACTGGTCGCCGGTTCGGAGCCACTCTTACGCAAAGACGTGCCGGAAATAATGGGCGACGCGATGCTTCATGGCATAACTCCCTTCATCACCACCAAGCATCCAATCACACGCGACATCGCAACGCGCCTCGCCACAGCGGGAGTCGCACACATTTCCCTGTCAGTTGACAGCATGGCGCCCGGACCGAGCTTACAGCTCATCGGCAGCGAAACTTATCCGGAGCAAGTGCGGCGCTCAGTTGCTAATCTGAAAGAAGCAGGAGTGGAGTTCTCGGTGCAGTCCGTCGTGACAGCGTTTAATAAGGACGAGATCTACGGAGTCGCGCGTTTTGCTGCTGAATCAAAGGCGCGCGTGATGCAAGTTGTCCCTTTTGAACCGGTGCGCCGGCCTCTTACGAACGTAACCAACGAGATGATGACTGCTCCAGCCGTCGACGAGCTGGAAGAACTTGTCGAGGAAATCTCCGCACTTTACCCGGATTTAAAATGTGAGTTGTTTGAAAAACTCGGCAGCGGCGATCGTGCTGCCTATAACTGTGACATCGGCATGACGAAGATGTTCTTTATGCCGGACGGAACTGTGCACCGGTGTTACAAGCTGACGGAGGACAGCAGTCTTAGTGGAAAGGACTTGAGATCGTGCTCAGTTGTGAGCGCCTGGCACGATCCGGAATTTGGTTTGAAGATTTCGCCGCCGAAGAACCTCTACGCTTCTTCTAACTGCGAGCCGTGCTCTCGATTCGACAATTGTCACAGGGAAGGACGCTGTATTTACCAGGCTGAGTTTACTCACCACAACTACTTTGCTCCTGACAGGATCTGCGACGGTCCATACCCCGCTGAAACGTCACCCGCACTCGTATCGATCCGCCGTTAGCTATTACCGAACAACTGAACAAGATCATTTTCAGCAGCTCGGCGTTGCGGTTGTTCAATACCACACCACGCGCGCAACCATTGGTTCAGCCGTTCAGTCGCCTGAGATTTTGCGAACGGAATCAAAGATAGAACGAGACCATCGGCGCGCGCGATGAGCGCGCGTTCATCCAAATCGGAAATCGCAGTTAACACGGATTTACGCGAACCAAGACCGGCGTTGAGCACAGAATCAACCAACGAACGTTCAGATGTAAGCTCGTCCGCCAGAACGAGTATTGCGGATTCTAGTTTAGACAAAGGCGAAGAAGTCCGCGACGTTTCCTTAACGGTAATCAGATCCAGATTCCCGGCTCCAAGATGTAGCGAAAGCTTCGTCGTGCTCTCAAACCACGCCGTTAGACACTCATCCAACGCGGGCAGATAACGTTCGAGCGGAGATTCGGGATCGATCTCGCGTTCAAAGAAGTAAGCGTAGTCGTTGCTATTCGCTACCGACGGCGGGATTAAGTAGTCGTAATAACGATCGCCGCGAATCGCGCCGATGCCCTGCTTGACGTTGTCGAAATGAAAGGGAGCGAAACGCTGCACCTGGGCCACATTGGCTTCCGGACCTGGCGAAGGCAGATGAAACAACTTCGGCAGCAGCCTCAACATTCCCTCGTAATCCTCATCTGTTTCGCCCGGAAAACCTACGAGCAGGTTGTAGGAGACCTCAACCCCAAACTCGCATAACCATTTCAGTGCCTGAATGTTTTGAAAAGCGGTCGTGCCTTTGCGCATCAGCTTCAACACGTGATCCGAAAAGCTTTCGAAGCCGGGCTGTACCCACGTCACTCCCGCGGCAACCAGCTTCTCAACGTCTCGGCGTCGTACATTGGCCTTGATCTCAAAAAAGAACCGCAGGTCTGCGGGAATGCTGGCGAGCGCGGGCAAGAGATCGTCATAAGCTTGATAGTCGAGAATGTTGTCGGCAGCCATAAAGCTGCTGACTCCATGTTTTTCTGCGAGCGAAGTTAGCTCCTCGACTACTTTCTCAACACTCTTGCGACGATAACGCATGCCACGATTGTTCAGACCGCAGAAAGTGCAGTGATGCTTCTCTCCCCACCAACATCCGCGCGATGCTTCAAACGGCACACTGTGAAACGCGGCGAGTTCAAACTTCTCGTTCGCCAACTCCTCTCGCGAAGCAAAGTAATCACCAAAATCAGGAACCGGCATGCCGTTCAGGTTTTCAAACAACAGCGCGTCTCCAGACGTGTTGGCTCCGGCTGCAATACCAGCGAGTGAACCGTTGCGGTTCCCTTGCCTGAGCTCCGACAAGTAATCAGCCAGAAGTTGATCTGCGTCACCGAGAAACACCGCATCGACGTAGTCTTTGAAGATACGAGCGTAAGTTATGCCCATCTCTCCGTGGACGCATGGGCCGCCGAGGATCGTGTGTATGTTGGGATCGGATTCCTTCAGGCGCCTGGCGAGAGCAACACTCGGCATCACCTGATTGAACGTACACGTGAAACCAACTACGTCTGCTTTGCGACGAAGGATCTCCTCGACAAACATCTCGATCAGGTTGGGAACGATCCGGTCACGCAAAATGAAGAGCGATGCACGAAGCGACTCCGGCGACTCGTGATGATTAGGCGCTGTGAGCGCGCAGTTGGAAAGGTATCGCTCCGACTCCAAAGCATCCTTCCCAAACACATCGACAGCAAACAGGTGTTCGGCAACGCCGAATAACGCGGGTGTACCGGCGAGGTATTCGTAACCGTTGCAACCCATCACGGCTGAAAGATAGATGTTTGGGTAGAGGACCTCACACTGATGACCGAGGAACTTGAGATTGGAACTGAGAATACTCAGACTCAACGAAGGCCGAGAGGTTGTGGCCCAGGGCATTGACACCAAAACGGTTGAGAGGTCATGTTTGTGAGTCATTGCGAGTCTATTTATCACCTAAGCCGTGCCGAGGCAAAATCATTTTGAGGATGGATCACATGTGTAAAGCAAAAACACTTGTAATTGCTCTACTCTTATCGCTGCACTTTGGCGCTGCTTACGTTGTTGCCCAAACCGAGCATATCACTCGCCAGGAAACACTTCGAGGCTCAGTCGGTCCGGAACGTGAATGGTGGGACGTACTGCACTATCACCTGAAAGTCGAGTTCTTACTTCAAACGAGACGTTTGCGAGGTTCGAACACGATCACCTTCAAAACGCTAAAGGCGGGAAACAAGATGCAGATTGATTTGCAGCCGCCGTTAGCAATTACAAAAGTCACGCACGGCAACGCGCAACTCAAGTTTGAACGCGAAGGAAACGTCTTTTGGGTGATGTTTGAAAAAGAGATTCCGAGAGGAGTCGAAGACAAGATCGAGGTGTTTTATGAAGGAGTTCCGGTTGTCAGCAGGAATCCACCGTGGGTTGGCGGTATAACCTGGGGAAGAGACGATCTTGGCGAACCTTTCATCGTTACAACCTGCCAGGGAATCGGGGCAAGTATCTGGTGGCCCAACAAAGATCACGGCTCAGACGAACCCGATCGCGGAATGCAGATTAGTGTGACGGTCCCCGACAATCTCGTTGCTGTTTCAAACGGACGTCTGAAAAAGACGGACCATGACGTCGCTGCTAAGAAGAAAACCTTTCACTGGCAGGTTGTGAATCCGATCAATAACTACGGCGTCAACGTCAACATTGGCAACTACATAAACTTCTCCGACAAATACCAGGGCAAAGGCGGTGTGCTGGATATCAACTACTGGGTTTTGCCTCACCAGAAACAAGCCGCGATCAGACAGTTCAAAGAAGTCCGCCGAATGCTGGAGGCGTTTGAGCATTGGTTTGGAAAGTATCCTTTTTACGAGGACGGCTACAAGCTG
>DASZDV010000498.1:0-1741 GCA_035941575.1 Pyrinomonadaceae bacterium | reverse complement strand
TGAACCTTCGCTGCTCGGGCAATTGCCAGTTCTCTTCCCCGGGATCGAGGATCGAGAAGCCGTTCATCGTGACTGTTTCGATCGGCGCCACAGATGACACGGATCGAATAGGTTCCGGTTTTGCCAACGCGGCGGCTACCGCGTTTCGGAAGGTGTCGGGCGTCATTGGTTTGCGCACGAAGTCAGCAGCGCCGAGCTTCATCGCATCGACGGCGAGTTCGATTGAGGCATACGCAGTCGCCATGACGACACGCACGGTTGGATTGCGCTCTTTAAGCCGTCGCAATGTTTCGAGTCCGTCAATGCCAGGCATTCGTTGGTCCAACACGACGAGATCCCAATAGGTACCCTCACCATAAAGGTCAACCCCTGTCACTCCGTCGCCTGCTTCGCCCACGGCGTACCCGGCAGTTTCAAGCGTCAACCGCATCATGCGTCGAATGTGATCCTCGTCGTCGATGATCAAAATGCGTTCAGCCATGCGAACTCCTTGAATTTCCTGATTCACCCGCCACCGGCAGCGTGAAGGTGAATGAGGCCCCCTTGCCTAATTCTGACTGCGCACTGATCTGTCCTCCGTGTGCTTCGACAATAACCCGCGAGATCGCCAGGCCCAGACCGGCTCCACCTGTCGGCGTTCCAGGCACCTGCACAAACTTGTCGAAGATGTGAGATAGGTATTCGGTGGGAATTCCCATGCCCGTGTCGGAAACAGAAACCGCCACGAAACGATTGCGCAGCGCTGCGGCAATTCTGATTTCGCCTTCCTTCGTGTAGCGGATCGCGTTCACGACGAGGTTTGCGAGCACGCGCGCAATTTGCGAGCGATCTGCTACCACCTGCGGAAGCTCCGGCGGAACGTCAACACGAAACGACAGGCCTTTCGTTTCCACTTGCGGCCGCAACTCCTCAGCTTCTTTGCTCAGCAAGGTCGAGATGTTGACAGCTTGGAGTTGGAACCGCCTTTCGCCGGCTTCGATTCGCGAGAGATCGAGCAGGTCGCGCATGAGCTTATCGAGACGTTCACAATCTTCACGGCAAGCACTGAGTACTTCCGTCTGTTTCTCGTTGAGATCTCCGGTGGCGCCTTCGAGCAAAAGATGAACGCCCATCTGCACACTCGTCAGCGGCGTGCGCAACTCGTGCGAGGCGGTCGCGATGAATTCAGACTTAAGGCGATCGATCTCGCGCAGGTGCGTGATGTCTTCAAGCAGCGTCACGGCGCCGAGTAGATGCTTGGAGCTGTCGCGCATCGGTGTGGTTCGCAATCGAAACGCGCGTTGCGAACCGTCAACAGCGAGCGGCAACACCTGTGACATTCCTTCGCCTGCAACGGGCCGTTGTGATGCGAGTGCTTCCGCGACGGCGCCCGCGATTCGTCCGTCGCGTGCAATGTCGCCTACGTGCTTGCCTGTGTTGTCGAGTTCGGCGCCGAAAATCTCCTCGGCGGCGGTATTGAGTTTTGTGACTCGTCCGTCTTCGTCAGTCACGATGACCGGATCGTAGAGCGAGTCGATCGCGGCTTCGGTTGTTTGCTGGGCCACGATCAGTTTGCCCATGTCAGAGTTGCGCAGTTGGCGAATGCGTTCGGCCATGCGGTTGTATTCGACCGCCAACACACCGACTTCGTCGTGAGAGCTCACGGTGACCTTCGCGTCGAGATCTCCGCCTGCGATGCGCGTCGTCGTGGCAGTGAGTTGGCGCAAGGGTTCTACGATTCGATTTGCTAAAACGAAGGCGA
>DASZDV010000497.1:0-4890 GCA_035941575.1 Pyrinomonadaceae bacterium | reverse complement strand
CGATCATGAGCACGAGGTTCGACTGGGCGCGCGGAGAGTCCATTTGCAGCCCGTGCAGCGTTTCATAGAACTTCTGCACCGCCTCGCCCGGCTTTGGAATTGCGGCGTAGTGCCTGACCTTCTGTGGAAAGAGATTCTCAGCGAAAGGCTTGATTTCGAAGTCGCGTTTTAGAGCTGCCGGCGGCGTAGAAGCACAACCGTCAACCTTCGCTTCGCAGTGAAAGCGCCACGCAAAGTCTGCGAGCGACGAATCGTGCAGCGCTTTGCGGATTAAGTCGCCTCTTTGAATGTCAGACTTCGCAGAATTGATCTCGTTGCGAAGGTGGATCTTCTTGATCGCGAGTTTCAGATTATCGTCGAGATCCTTGCGCGAGCCGTCTTTCGAAATCAATGCTTCGATTTGCGGAATGTCGGAAACAGCGGCGGACAAGGTCAGGTTTTCGACGGCGGCGTAGCGAACGTTTCGATCCGATGAAGAGACGAGCTTCAGTAATTGCGCGAGCGGCAGCGTTTCACCTCGCGAGAACGCGACCTGCAAACCGATAGCAATCAGCGGATCGTAATTCGATGCGATGATCTGCGCGAGGGGTAGTTTGAAATCGTCAGGCGGGACGACAGCCAGCAGAGTCAGAGCGCCGATTTGTACGTTAGGATCGTTGCTCATAGTCAGCGCCGCAGCAGGAACTGGCACAGGCTTTCCCGGTTCAACCGGAGTCAGTTCCGCAACGGAAACGCTAACGCCCGGCTTTGATCGCTGTTTCGCCGGCGTAGGAACTGCAGGCGGCGGAGGACGGCGTACAGCGGTTTCTTTGAAGACGATCGTTAACAGCTCGTTCCGTTTTTCCTTCGACATGAAGGGCCAAACGCGCGCGATCGTTTCGGTATGAAAACCCGACAACGAATGTTGCACGAGATCGGGGATAAGACTGGGCGAGGTCGCAAGCGCGCGAGCGGCAGCCTCGGCGACGAGTGGTTCTTGATCGTCCAACGCGTCCCAAAGGAACGGAGTGAGCGAGCTGTTGTTGCTTCGCACGACAGCTTGCACGGCAGCGGCGCGAACTAACGGCCGGCTATCGAGAAGTAGATCGATCGCAACGTCTGGCGAGGATGAAAAGATGGAGGAGAGTCGAATAAGTAAAGGTTCGCGTTCCGCGGTGGCGCCGGTGAGTGCAGCAACGATATTTTCGAGTTCGTGGATTGGAGCGGCGGGCGGCGATTTGATAGCCGAATCGCGCATCTTCTCGAACAGTACGTAACTCTGCGGCAGGAAGATCACGGACTGGACCACTGCTTTGAAAAACGGTTCGACCTCTGCCGTGTGCGCAATCGGTACCTTGAGATTGAAAACAAGCGCCTGCGGACCTTTGATCGTGATCCAGGAAGAGCTATGGATTAGTTGTCCTTCGTCGTCCGGGAATGCAAAAGACAGTTCGCGGGTTTCGGTGTCTTGCAGTTGCGTCTTACGAGTCAGGATCGACTCTGCGTCGCCGGTTGTGTCTTTGACGACCTGCAACATCGCACCAAAGAAACTGTCGAGGGGGTATCCTTCCGGTACCTTCTGGATCACTACTTCGAGAGTCGCGGAGTGTGGGCCGGTGAAAAAGAACGTGTCGCCTTGCTGCGGCCAATCCGAGGGCACACGAAAAGTAAACCGTTTATCGGGGTCGATTTTCCGGATGAAGTTTGTTTGGGGCAGCGCGTAGTTTTTCCATTCGGTTTCGCGCGTTTGTAAGCGATTTATCTGTGCGTTTGCTGAAAAGAGACCGGCGGAGCACAGCAGAACCAGGGGGATGAGGAACTTACGCATTCGAAGGCAAGTTAACATAGGACTCTTGCTTTCCACAAAAAGTCAGTTGGCCGCTTGTTCGCGGCTGCCGCCCGATGTTTGTTCGCACAAAGCCGCGTCGGAAGTTGTGCTACAACCCGAAGCCCTTACATCAACAACGAGCCAAAGAGAGCAAGTGAAAGACGGCTCTGTATGAGAGAATGTGCCGCGTTGAGAGAGAGCACGAGACGCGTCAAGGTAATTGATTCGCACACGGCCGGTGAGCCCACGCGGGTTGTAATCAGCGGTGGGCCTGACCTGGGCCGCGGGCCGCTGTCTGACCGACTCGAACTTTTCCGCACCGAATACGACGACTTTCGTTCCGCAGTGATTAACGAGCCGCGTGGTTCAGAGGCGCTTGTCGGCGCGTTGTTGTGCGCGCCGGTTGATGAGACGTGCGTCACGGGAGTGCTGTTCTTCAACAACGTTGCCTACCTGGGAATGTGCGGCCACGGGACCATCGGCGTGGTAGCGACGTTGGCCTATCTCGATCGCATTCAACTCGGTACACATCGCATCGAGACGCCGGTGGGCGTCGTTGTTGCGCAACTCTGCGAGAACGGCGAAGTAGAGATCGCGAATGTGCCGAGTTACCGGCATCGCACCGGCGTGACTGTCGACGTTCCCGGCTTCGGACCGGTCACCGGTGACGTTGCGTGGGGCGGAAACTGGTTCTTCTTAGTCAACGAGCACGGCCAGCAACTGACACTCGACAATCTCGATGCATTAACTGACTTCACATCACGCGTTCGCGACGCACTCGCGCGCGACGGAATCGCCGGAGCTGACGGACACGAGATCGATCACGTCGAACTGTTTGGTCCATCGCCACTCTCAGGTGTTCACAGTCGCAACTTCGTGTTGTGCCCCGGCAGGGCGTACGACCGTTCGCCGTGCGGCACTGGTACGAGTGCAAAACTTGCTTGCCTCTTCGCAGACGGCAAACTGCGCGAAGGAGAGGTTTGGCGACAGGAGAGCATCGTCGGCAGCGTGTTTGAAGGAACTGTTTCCGTCGTCGGCGATCAGATCCATCCGAAGATTAAAGGCACGGCTTTCATCACCGCAGAGTCAGACTTGATTCTGGACCCGCGCGATCCTTTCTGCCTGGGCATTCGCCGATGAGTGCGAAAGCTTACGACGCGATCATCATTGGAGCAGGAATCGTCGGTGCCGCGTGTGCCGCCGAATGTACAGCCGAAAAACTCAGAGTTGCCATCGTGGAAGCTCGGATGGTCGGCGGTGGCGCGACGGCAGCGGGAATGGGCCACGTCACCGTGATGGACGACTCTGAAGCGCAGTTTGCGTTGACGCGTTACTCGCAAACGTTGTGGGATGAGTTGCGGGAAGAGTTGCCGAGAGAAGTCGAGCATGATGCGTGCGGAACGATCTGGATCGCGGCCGATGATGAAGAGATGGAAGAGGTGCGTCGAAAGGAGAAGTTCTATTCCGAACGCGGTTTAGAAGTTGAGATTTTAGATTCACACGCGCTTGCCGAAGCCGAACCGAATTTGCGATCGGGATTAGTTGGTGGGTTGCGTGTGCCTGGCGACAGTGTGATCTATCCGCCGTGTGCGGCGCAGTTTCTTGTCGATCGAGCGCGGACGAGAGGCGCGGATTTGTTTGTGGGTCAGGCTGTTGAAACAGCGACGCGCGATGGCGTGCGTTTGCGTGACGGCTCGTTTATTGCGGCTGGGTTGGTGGTGAATGCGGCCGGAAGTTGGTCACCGCAGTTGACGCCACAGTTGAGTATAAAGAAGCGTAAGGGTCATTTGGTGATTACGGATCGCTATCCGCAGTTTGTGCGGCACGAACTCGTTGAGCTTGGTTATTTGAAGAGTGCGCATTCGATGACCGCGGAGTCGGTTGCGTTCAATATACAACCGAGAAGAACGGGACAGTTGTTGATTGGATCTTCGCGGCAGTTTGATGTTGAGGACAGCAGAGTTGACGTTTCGATACTGAGGCGAATGATCGCGCGTGCGGTCGAATACCTGCCGGGGATTGCGAAGCTTTCGGCGTTGCGGGCGTGGACGGGTTTTCGCGCGGCGACGCCTGACAAGCTGCCGCTGATTGGACCACACGCCGAGCATGAGCGATTGTTTTTGGCGACGGGTCATGAGGGGTTAGGGATTACGACGTCATTGGGAACGGCGAAACTGCTGGTCGATCAAATCATGAATCGCCCCTCCGCAATTCCGTGTGAGCCCTACCTTCCCTCGCGCGCGGTCCATGAGCAAGGATCTCCGGCGGTCCAAGCGCGCGGCGACGCGTAGCGTCGACTGAGTTTAGTCCGGCGTTTCAACGCCGGGTGAACCGCGAAGAAATGTAGGTAGTCGCGTAGCGACGTTTGAGTTCCGGAGTCGCTGCGCGACGCGATTCGGGGGATTGCGTTCTTCCCGGCGTTGAAACGCCGGGCTAAAGTCAAACCAACGCTATGCGTCGTACCTCGGCAGTTTGTCATGAGTCGTTCCTCGGCAGTTGGTCATGCTAAATACGGTTCGTC
This sequence comes from Pyrinomonadaceae bacterium, assembly GCA_035941575.1. GTDB lineage: Bacteria > Acidobacteriota > Blastocatellia > Pyrinomonadales > Pyrinomonadaceae > PSRF01. Next base: position 562 of record DASZDV010000497.1, on the reverse strand, counting down.
TCGATGTTAACGGTGTGTCAGTGACTGTGCCTGAAGGGTGTACGGTGGCGGCGGCGGCGTTGAGTGCGGGTGTTACGTCGTTTCACCGATCGGTGACGGGGGAGGCGCGCGGACCATTGTGCGGGATGGGAATTTGTTTTGAATGTCGCGTGACGATTAACGGCGTGGTCCATATTCGTAGTTGTCAGACGGTCTGCGAGAACGGTATGGACGTGCGCACCGATGAGTAGCGCTCACGTGGCTCATGATGTTGTTGTTGTCGGCGCGGGGCCGGCCGGACTTGCAGCTGCGTATCGTGCCGCGAACGAAGGGTTGCGTGTTGTAGTCGTTGATGACAATCCGGAGTCCGGTGGACAGATCTGGCGCGGTGAACAGCGCAAGCCGAGTTCGAGTGAAGCACAACGATGGTTCGAACGTATTCGAGCAGCAGATATTGAATTTGTTTATGGGGCGCAGATTTTTCAAGAGGCGCAACGCGGAAAGTTGTTGGCTGAAACATCCGCCGGGGTCGTCGAACTGAACTATTCGAACCTGATTCTCGCCACCGGCGCGCGCGAACGCT
>DASZDV010000496.1:0-4130 GCA_035941575.1 Pyrinomonadaceae bacterium | reverse complement strand
GATCGAGCGTGGCGACAACGTCGTGTTGCTGATTTCTGAAAACCTGACGGAGTTGGCGCCGAAGCTGATTTCGAATCCGAAAGTCGCGGTGGTTGAGGTGCCGATGCCGGACCACGCCACGCGACGCGAAGCCGCGATGCTCGCTGACACGCGTTTGACCGAGAAGGACGGCGAACGTTACGCGGGCATCACTGCGGGATTAAAAGCGATTCAGATCGCATCGATACTAACGCCGCAACCCGCCGCTGAAGAAGAACTCGCGGATCGCGAGTCGTTCATCGCTGGCCTGCTAGGTGGCGGGCCGGATGCTGCCGCACGCGCTCACAAGCTTGCAGCACTTACCAGCAACATGAACCGCGACGAGATCAAGGAGCTTGTCGCGCCAACCGCTGCGACGCCTGCGCCAGACGTTGCGACGCCGAGTCCGATCGAACTTGCGCGCAAAGAAACTGATCGGCTTATTGCGAAGCGCAAACGTGAGATTATCGAACGCGAGTGTTTTGGCCTCGTCGAGTTTGTCGAGCCCGCGCATGGCTTTGAAGTTGTCGGGGGCATGGAAGAAGTGAAGAAAGATCTGCTCGTGATCGCGGAGAGTATTCGCGAAGGACGGACCAGTCGCGTGCCGATGGGAATTCTGTTCACTGGCCCAATGGGAACCGGCAAGACTTTCGTCGCGGAAGCGTTCGCGAAAGAGTGTAGCTTGACGACGATCAAGTTGAAGAACTTCCGTTCGAAGTGGGTTGGCGCGACCGAAGGCAATCTCGAAAAGATCCTGAACGTGATTCGAGCGATCGGTCAGGTAGTCGTGATCATCGACGAAGGCGATCGCGCGTTTGGCAACACGGATGGCGAAGGCGACGGTGGCACATCGTCGCGTGTGATTGCGCGCATCAAGGAGTTCATGTCTGACACGTCCAATCGAGGTCGCATTCTGTTTTTGGTGATGACGAACCGGCCGGACAAACTTGACGTGGATTTGAAACGCGCCGGCCGTCTCGATCGCAAGATCCCGTTTCTGTACGTGCAGACGCCTGAAGAAGTGGAGCTGGTTGCGCGTGCCTTGATACGCAAAAACAAGATCAAAACCGACGTCGATCTCGCAACCATTCGCGAGGGCTTCTCGAGCAAGCTCGTGGGCTACTCGAATGCCGATATCGAAGCTGTGTTGTTGTTGGCCAACGAAGATGCCGCGCGCGAGTCCGGCGGCGATGCGCCAGTGTCTGCGAGTCACTTTCAACGCGCGGCACTCGATTACTTTCCGAGTCGAGACGTTGAACTACTGGAGTACATGGAGTTGTTGGCGGTGTTCGAATCCTCCAGCCGCCGTCTCCTTCCAGCGAAGTACGCCTCCCTCACGCCCGAGGAACTTGACACGCGCCTGCGCCTCCTCCGCTCGATTGTCGGCAGCCGCCGTTAGTTGTTAGGCAGCGATATCACTCTTTATCGGAATTCAATCCGTGTTCCCGTTTTTGATACGCAAAGGGTCGCCTGATGAACAGCGGATCTCGACGTGGATTAACTCTTGCGGCGGCGGCCGCGGTAATTAACTTTTCCTGGGAGTTTCGCCGGAAGGTCGAACTCGTCGGCAACGATGTCTTCTAGATGGACACCGGCGACGCGCGCGTAGGCAAGTAAGGTCATTAAAGACGGTTCGCGTTCATCGTTCTCGTATTGCGAGATGCGGCCGTAGTGCATCTCATCTTCCAACCCCATCCGCACCAGCATCTGCGTCTGCGACAGACCCAATCCTTCACGAATCTGACTAAGCTTGGCAGCCAAACGCTGCGGCCGTGGGCGCGGGTTTCCCATCAGGCAAAACCTCCTGATGGTCGGCCGCCAAGATTTCGCTTGCATCCTCTCCCTGATGGGAGTAGCATGCATTCGCTTTCGATGTTCGCCGGGTGCAGAATCCTGTCATGCACGACGACGATGCTCATCACTCGTTACTGTGGGAGCTTGAGCTACGCATTGGGCCAAGTTAATTGTCAAAGACGAGTGCCATCGTAAAGCGTCACGCTAAAATCGTAAATAGAAAATTTGGTTGAGCACCTGGTGCGGGGGCGGCCAGGTGGAGTCCGCGGAAGCGAGACCCCTGCTTCTGCGGACTCAGGGGGTAAACAGTGCAATGAATGCTGAGGAGTTTATTGAACGTAGTCCCGAAAAGATGGGTGGGGTCGCCGTTTTTAGTGGAACAGGGGTGCCAATAGAATTTTTGTTCCAGTTTCTCGAAGACGATCAGACGCTGGAAACGTTTCTCGATCAATTCCCCAGTGTCAGCCGTGCACAGGCGCGAGGTGTGTTGGGCGCCTCGCGCGATCTTCTGCTGCGTTCTAGTCCTTAATTCTGCTCACCTTTCGGTGCGTTGCCTTACCTGAGACGAACTGATAGGTTCGTCGCATGCAAGCACCAACCTACGCCGACATCGTTGCAGCGCGCGAGTTCATCGCGCCTTACCTGCCGAAGACTCCCCTCGTCCGCATCGACAAAATCTCCGACGCACTCGGCTGCGATTACTACGTCAAACTTGAAAACCTGCAACCGGTCGGCGCGTTTAAGGTGCGCGGTGGCGTGAATCTCGTGGGCCGTGTGAGCGAGGAAAGCGGGGACCAGACGATAGTGACCGCTTCCACCGGGAATCACGGGCAATCGATCGCGTATGCGGGTCGTATTTTTGGCACGCGCGTAATCGTTTACGCACCGGCCGAGAATGTGAATGCGGCCAAGCTGCAAGCGATGCGCGATCTCGGCGCTGAAGTGCGTTTACACGGGCGTGATTTCGATGAAGCGCGTCTCGAGACTGAGCGCGTTGCGACGGCAGAAGGTTTTCGCTACGTTCACGCGGCAAACGAGCCATACTTGATCGCGGGCGTTGGCACGATTGGATTAGAGATTTTCGAGGATCTGCCGGATGTCGATGTAATCATCGCGGCTGCCGGCGGTGGGAGTTGCGCATCCGGCAACTGTATCGTCGCGCAGCACCATAATCCGGAAACGAAAGTTATCGCAGTTCAATCGGACGCGGCACCGGCGATGTGGCACGCGTGGCGCAACCGCAATCTCGATCCGTATCCGACGATGAAAACCGAACACGAAGGCTTGGCGACGCGCGTTCCATTTGAACTTACTAACCGGATCCTTTGGGAATTGCTTTCAGATTTTCTTCTCGTGAGTGACCAGCAGATCAACGACGCCATCCGCATACTGGCGCGCGATGCAAAACAAGTAACGGAAGGCGCAGGCGCAGCTTCGCTCGCAGCGGCAATACAGCTTGGCGAGCAGCTGCACGGGAAGAAGATCGTCGGCATCGTTTCGGGCGGGAATCTTCCACTTGCTCGCTTCGCGTCTCTACTAGCGTAACTCGTACGGACCGCGCATTCTATGCAGCTTCCAGTGAACCCACCGATATTGCCGATGCTTGCGAAGCGCGTGGCGGAATTGCCGCGCGTTGGCGAGTGGATTTTTGAACCGAAGTGGGACGGTTTTCGGGCGCTCGTCTTTCGTGACGGTGATGAAGTATTGATTCAGAGCCGTGATGAAAAGCCGCTCAACCGCTACTTTCCGGAACTGATCGAACCACTCAAATCGCAACTGCCCAATCGTTGTGTGCTCGACGGCGAAGTTGTCCTTGCGCAGGACGGCACACTCGATTTCGACGCACTTCAACTTCGCATTCATCCCGCTGAATCTCGCATCAAACTTCTCGCGCAACAGATTCCGTCGTCGATTGTCTTCTTCGATCTGCTCGCTGAAGGTAAGAAAGATCTCCGTAACCAACCGTTTGAAAAACGGAGAAAGCGTTTGGAAACTTTGCTCGCGTCGGTTGGACCACCGCTGCACATCACACCGGCCACTTCGGATTTCGCTCAGGCGCAGGATTGGTTTCGCCGTTTTGAAGGTGCAGGTCTTGACGGGGTCGTGGCGAAGCCTGTCGCCGGAACTTACGAATCGAACAAGCGCGTCATGTTCAAGATCAAACATGAACGTGAATGTGATTGTGTGGTTGCCGGGTTTCGCTGGCATAAGAAAGGTGAGCGGACAATGATCGGTTCGCTGCTTTTGGGATTGTTTGACGACACGGGCGAACTGCATCACGTCGGTGTGTGCGCGAGTTTCTCTGATCAGAAGCGGCA
>DASZDV010000495.1:0-3284 GCA_035941575.1 Pyrinomonadaceae bacterium | reverse complement strand
GCGGTATCGAGAGATCGCCGACTCGCGCGCGCGTTGGCCCATCTCGCGGCGCAGTTTGCCGTCTGTAACTAAACGCGCAGCGTCCGCGGCCATCTTATCGACGTCGCCGACAGGACTCAGGTACCCGGTTTCACCGTCAGTCACAACCTCCGGCAAGCCACCGACACGCGACGCAATCACGGGAACTTCACAAGCCATCGCCTCTAAAGCAGCCAAACCAAAAGACTCCTGTTCAGACGGCAGCAGCAACACATTCGACGCCGAAAGATAATCAACAATACGCGGTTGTTTACCGACGAAAGAGCAGTGTTCAAAAATACCGAGACAACGTGCGCGGTGTTCGGCGTTCGTGCGTTCACTGCCGTCGCCAACCATCACCAGTCGCGTCTTAATTCCCTTTTGCAAGACTCTCGCCAAAATCTCCACGCAATCCACAGGACGCTTTACGGGACGGAAGTTTGAAACATGGACCAGCAACGGTTCGCCATGCGGCGAGAGCGAATCGCGCAACGATTCAACTTCGAGCCGTTTGTAGTCGTACTGGCAAACGAAATTCGGAATCACCTGGATATCGTCAAACTGAAAGATCTCTCTGGTCGCGTCCTTCAAATAGTGAGAGATTGCCGTGACGCCGTCAGACTGCACGATGCCGTAGCGAGTGATCGGCAAATAGGACCGATCGGCGCCCACGAGCGTGATATCTGTTCCGTGTAATGTAGTTACGACGGGCAACCACCGGCGGGGTTTCAGTGATTCGCGGGCGAGAATTGCACTAATCGAGTGTGGGATTGCGTAGTGAACGTGCAGTAAATCGAGGTTTTCTTCTTCGGCAACGGTGGACATTTTGGTTGCTAGTGCGAGCGTATATGGCTGATGCTCGAACAGTGGATACGACATCATTTCGACTTCGTGGAATCGCACCCGCTCATTCAGTTCAGTCAATCGCGTGGGAAGCGCAGAAGCGATGAAATGGACCGTGTGACCGCGAGCCGCCAGTTCCTTCCCGAGTTCTGACCCGACGATGCCGCTGCCGCCGTACGTTGGATAGACCGTAATTCCGATGTTCATTGTGAAGCACGAGCTTAGCACAAAGTACGGGCGAAAAAAGTTGAGGCAGGCGACCCTCGCTATCGCCTGCCTCTATCTCAACTTGACTCACCTTCTGAGAGGGGGGGCAAGCGAGGGCGGGAGTATATTCCTGCTTTGTATTTTTAGCAACGTTTCTTGCAACGCGCGGCGGGCCTAGGACTGCGGCCCTGCGAATCCGCAATAAACCCGCTATAATGTAGACGAAACACAAACGAGCACGGAGTTTTGCGATGCCTAAAATCAGTGATATTGAAGAAACGCCTAATCCAAATGCAGTGAAGTTTATTTTGCGGGAACCCGTCAGCAATGGCGTCGCAAAGCAGTATGGTTCCGCCGACCAGGCTGACAATGATCCGCTGGCGAAATCGTTGTTCGACGTCGGTCACGTCGTGTCCGTGTTCTACATGGATCGCATGATCACGATCGAAAAAGATGACGAGGGAGACTGGGACGAACTGCTGCCCGCACTTGCAGTACCGATTCGCGGGGCCGAAGCCGTGAATGTGTCGGCGGCCGCAGTTGGCGCGGCTGTCGGTGGTTCGATTGCGGCGGTGACCAGTGACGATCCGCGTCTGTTAAGAATCAACGAGATTCTGGACGAGAAAGTGAGACCGGCGTTGATGGGCGACGGCGGTTATCTCGAAGTTCTCGGTTTGAACGAACACACCTTGAGCATTCGTTACCAGGGCGCGTGCGGAAGCTGTCCGAGTTCTCTCACAGGGACGTTGATGGCTATCGAGGGAATGCTCAAACAGGAAGTCGATCCGGAGCTCGAAGTCGTCGCAGTTTAGCCGCCAATCTTTTCCGGAACCGGCCGTGCTTTTTGTCGTGTGAACTGTCCGGATATATCCATACCCGCATTCCGTTCCAACAGGAGTCAACATGTGTCGCCTATTTCGCATAGCTCCGGCTGCTCTGCTTCTGTTCACCTCCGCTTTACTCGCCACAGCTCAAACCTCTGAGCCAAAGCCGAGGGCGCCTGAATCGAAGCCCGCGGCGACCGAACCGAAAACCGCACCAGCGAAAGCAGGTTCGAGTAAAACGGCCGCCACAGCCGATGCCGAGCAACAATTGCGAATTCGCCGCTCGCAAGCGCGTTCACTGCTGATTGCGCTTTCGACAGATGCGCGCACTTTTCGCGACCAGACACTTCGCGCCAGATCACTTGCGCGCATCGCCGACGCGCTGTGGCAGGTAGACGCCGAGCAGGGACGTTTGCTGTTTAGAAAAGCGTGGGAAGCCGCGGAAGTCGCGGACCAGGAGGGCGATCGGAAACTTCAGGAAGAAATCCAACAGCAGAAAAGCAAAACTGGCGGTGGTTACGCGGTCAGCCTCCCGCCAAACCTGCGGCGCGAAGTCTTGAGACTTGCCGCTCGCCACGATCGCGCGTTAGGCGAAGAATTTCTGGAGAAACTGAAAGCGCAGAAGATCGAAGCAGCGAATTCCGCAACCCAAAAACCCGGACGATTGAACGACGCGCTCAGTCAACGGCTCGGTGTTGCAAGAGAACTCCTTCAAGCCGGCGAAATGGAACGCGCGCTCGAGTTTGCCGATCCGGCGTTGACCGTCGTAGGCACCGAAAGCATGAACTTTCTTTCCGATCTGCGCGAGAAGGACGTTGTGGCCGGCGATCGTCGCTATGCTTCGTTGCTCACTTCATCAGCGAGCAATCCACAAGCCGATGCGAACACAGTCTCGCTCCTCTCGTCTTACATTTTTACCCCGCACCTGTTCGTAGTCTTCACTCCAAACGGCGTCAACACTTCCCAAATGTCGCAAAAGACCGCTCCAATCGAGGTGTCGCCTGAATTGCGCAACGCATTCTTTCAGTCGGCCGCTTCAATTCTCTTGCGACCGCTGCCGCAACCAGGTCAAGAGCAGCAAGGAACAGCAGGGATAGACGGAAAGTTTCTGGTGATAAAACGGCTGCTACCGTTTTTCGAACAATTCGCACCTGGGGAAATGGCCGAATCAATGAGGGCTCAACTGAACGCGTTGAATGCGATCGTGTCCGAGGAAACGCGCCGTCGTGATGATGAATGGATCGGTCGGGGTATACGTCCGGAGAAGCCGGCGGAAGATCGAGAACAGGCGCTCCTGGATCGTATCGACAGAGCGAAGACTTCCGCTGACCGTGATTCTCTCTACGTTCAACTTGCTCAAATGCTTACCGGCCGCGGCGAAATGAAGGCCCG
>DASZDV010000494.1:0-9449 GCA_035941575.1 Pyrinomonadaceae bacterium | reverse complement strand
GTGAAGGTGAGTGGGTTGCGATTATCGTTTGAGACATGACTCGCCGCCGGTTCTTTGCGCCACCGAGCGCTTTCAACTTCAACAAACGCATTGTGGCGTTGACTTCGGATGAAGCACGTCACCTTCGCGAAGTGTTGCGTCTGAAACCTGGCGACGCGGTTTCAGTTTTTGACGGCGAGGGGAAAGAGTTTCGTTGTGCGGTGGTCCAGGCGCGACGCGAGTCTGCCGAGCTCGAGCTTCAGGAAGAGATCGAAGCCGCGAGACCGGAGTCGCCGTTAGAGATTACGTTGGCTGTTGCGTTGTTGAAAGGTGAAAAGTTTGACCTTGTAGTGCAGAAAGCGACTGAGCTGGGCGTCAATGAATTCGTGCCGCTGATCACGCGTTATGCTGACATTAAACTGCGCGACGAAAGCGATGCGGTGAAGCGCGTCGCGCGCTGGCAGCGGATCGCGTTGGAAGCAGCGAAACAGTCCGGCAGGGCTGTGGTTCCTGAAGTCAATTTGCCGGTTTCGTTTGAATCTGTTTTAAAAAATCCGTGTTTCCTTTTCTCAGAAAAAGGGGGACACGGATTGACACGGATGGATACGGATAAAGTAACAGCAATTGTCGGGTCCGAAGGCGGCTGGTCTGACGAAGAACTCGACCAAGCGCGCGCCGCGGGCGCCCAACTCGTAACACTCGGCGGCCGCATCTTACGCGCCGAAACAGCCGCAATCACCGCCGCGGCACTCCTCCAACACCGTTTCGGCGATCTGAACTAAACTCCACGCATTGACCGCAGGCTGCGACAGGCTCAAAATGTCATCACTTCCCCAGGAATCCTGATAGGGAACAAAGAACGACAGTGGGTCGTTTTGATTCTCAAGGCGCTTGCAAGGAAACCGTTCGTAATGGCACTCAACAAAGAAGACGCGGTCAAAAAGGCCCGCAAGGATCTCGCGCAGCGGCTGAAGATCGACGACAACTCAATCAAAGAGCAGTCGGTTGACGATTCCGACTTTCCGGACATGTCTCTCGGCGCCGCAGAAGACGGCGAGATGAGCGGCCAGATGATCACGCGCGGCTGGCGCATCCGGCTCAACGCGAACAATCAGTCGTACGAGTACCGCGCCGACAAAAACCAGGTGCGTCTGTATCGCTTCAAGGGAAAAAATTATCGAGTATAGGTCCTATGCGACCTATACAAAGCTTTTGAGGTACCGCAATGAACCGCAATAATTTCCTTATCCATGTTGCGCTCGCAATAGTTCTCATTCTCATCGCAGCCTTCGCCGGCCAGTTGAACCGTTGGCGAAAGGAATGGAAGTCGAAGGTGCACATCATGCCCTCGGCGGAGAAGAAGAGAGCGTCTACTGCCGAAGAGATTTCTCTTGCGGAAGGACGAACCTTTGGCCGCCCGGAAGTGCTGGTGAAGTTCAAACCTGGCGTGAGTCTCGAAACAATCGATGAACTGACGTCGCGTTTCCACGATCGAGTTGAAGATCGGATTGAAAACGCGCCGGGATGGGATTCGATTGACGACCTTGATAACGGGGACGTAACTGAGGTTGTGGCACAGTATCTCGCGTTGCCGGAGGTTGAATACGCCGAACCAAACATGGAGATCCGGCTCGACGCTGTCGATGCGCCGCCACTCGTGCCCGTGCGTCCGGCTGATCCGCGATTTGAGGATCAATGGGCGCTTGCAAATTCCGGTCAGCGCGGTGGAAAGGAAGGCGCGGACATTAGCGCGATGCGCGCCTGGGCCACCACGACCGGCAGTGACAAGGTTGTCGTCGCCGTGCTGGACAGCGGAGTTGATTACACACACGAAGATCTCGCGCCCAACATCTGGGTACGACCCGCGAGCCTTGCGCCATATCACGATAACGAACTCGGAACGATTGAGGACGTGAACGGTTTCAACGCCATCGAGAACGAATCTGATCCGATGGATGACAACGGACACGGCACGCATTGCGCGGGCATCATCGGAGCGGAAGGAAGTAACGATATCGGCATCAGTGGTGTGAACTGGAAAGTTAAGATCATGCCGTTGAAGTTTATGAATGCCGGTGGTTATGGCACGACGAAGGATGCGATCGAGGCGATTAACTACGTGATCGATCGCAAGAAAGCGGGCGTGAATGTTCGGATCATCAGCGCGAGCTGGGGTTCGACGCAGCGATCACGCGCGCTCGAAGATGTGATTCGCAAGGCTTACGACAACGACATTCTGTTTGTTGCCGCCGCCGGAAATGCGAGTACCAACAACGATCGTTCACCGCATTATCCATCGAGCTACAACGTGCCGAACGTTATTAGCGTCGCCGCGCTCGATCGTCACGACCAGTTGGCGTCGTTTTCGAATTATGGAGTGAAGAGTGTGGCGATTGCCGCGCCTGGCGTGGATATTCTGAGTACGTGGCTTGGGAATGAGTACGAAGAGAAGTCGGGTACGTCGATGGCGACGCCGGTGGTATCGGGAGTAGCGGCATTGATCGTTGCGGAGCAGCCGCGGATTTCCGTAGACGAACTGCGCGAGAAAGTGCTGGCGTCGGTGGATCCGTTGCCGGCGTTAAAAGCGAAAATCGCTACCGGCGGAAGGGTAAACGCGGCCAAAGCCCTCGAATAAAACCAGCCACAGATTATACAGATAAACACAGACCATCTGTGTAATCTGTGGCTTCAGTTACGGCTGAATCAGCTTTTTCTTTCCCTCAACCGCTTCGCGATAGGCGCCGCCACGCACTTCGCCGATCTTGATCGCCTCATCAAACGACTTCATCGCTTCTGCCGTGTTGTCGAGAAACGCGTTGATACGGCCCATCGATTCGTGCGCACGCGACAGAATCGCTTTGTCGTCCTCCGGTGAAGCAGCCGCGATGGCCAAGCGATAGTGGCCCAGTGCGCGGTTCAATCGCTCCACTTGCACCTGCTCGTCAGTCGCATCCATCGCTGCAAGACTCGCCGTCCGGCCCAACGCGAAGAAGATGCGCGGCTCGCGCGGATATTCCTTCAACAACTCACGTAAACGCGATTCGGCATCGTTGTAGTCTTTGTTGCGCAGCGTATCCTCGATGGCCGCCAGATCGCGCACCAGCGCCGCATCGCGCGGGCTGTTTGCTCCGGAACCTACATTGACGTCCGCTTGCGCTTTTCGCGCTGCAAGACGTGCTTCGCGAGCTGCAACAGCACGCTGTCTTGCGTCGGCATACTCCGCCGGACGCTTCGCCTCGCGAACCGGGTCAAACGAGGCGATCATGTCAGGGAAGAAGTTCGCGAGATCGAACCCGGCGCTCTCAATGCCTTTCAGTTGATCGGAAAAGAAGAACGAAAGCACTGCACCTTTTTCATATTCATCAGCCAAGCGAGCGACAGTTTCATCCTGAATCGCGCTCAACTCAGCTTGCGTTTCCTTCGTGATCGCCGCGCGGTCTGCGTCGGTTTTCGCGGCAGTCAAACGCGCACGCAGATCACGCCCAAGCGCATCTCGTTTGCGCAACTCGTCGTAGCGCGCATCGGCAGCGGCAACCATCGAACGGCTGACACTTAGAAACACATCCGGACTGACCTGACCGCCGGCCTTTTGACGTTCGTTCAGAAGCTGTTTGATCTGTTCGCGGCGTTGTGCGACGTCTTTATTGAATCGCAACACGAGTGCGTCGATTACGTACTGCAAGTACGCGCGCCGTAGTTCAGACGACGTAGGATCAGTTCCTTCGGGAACGATCGCGTAGTAGTCGTCGCCGATAACACGGAAGTTGATCGCTCCGCGCGGCGCTAGAAGATCCGGCAGAATCAAGAAACGACGTTCTTTTTGCCGGAACTCATATCTCTTGGACTTGTCCTTCTTATCCGGATTCTTGACCTCAACGCGCTCCGACGAAGACGTCAGCGGCCGCGTGTGCAAATACGTGAGCAGTCCCTTCACCATCTCGGTGGTGGGCGCACGTAGGCGGTCGCCTTCTGCCTGGTAAGCGCGGACGTAGTTCACGAGTTGCTCGTCGATGCCAGAGTGTCGATAGAACTCCTGCACCAATGGGGCGAAATCAAGAACTTCCAGCAGTCCCGACGGCAGGTCGTCGGAACGCGGTGGCGCGTCGAGGCTTGGAGGTGGACCGAGCGCGAGTGCAAGTGAAACGTAACGGGCCGCTTGATCCGCCGCTGACGCCGGCGCGGGCAACTTGTTGCGTTCATAAAAAACTTGCAGTTTTTCGCGGAGCTTTGGATCGAGGTTCGCCAGATCCTTGCGGAGCTTGATGCGAAAAGTCGATGCCGCGCGGCCGGCAGGAACAGGATCCCATCCTGCCGCTTCCAGTGCCGCCATCACGACGATCAGGCGCGGATCTGCCTGGAAATCGACACCGTACTCAGAAATTTCGAACGACGCAGGAGGTCTTTGTTGAACTGTCTGGGGAAAAACAACTCCGGCGCAAAGGATCGTCGCCAGAGCGATAAGTAAAGCTAGCTTCATAAATGCTGATGCGAATCTGTGATGTGTTGCTTTGCGACTCGGTAGGCGCGCAACGCTCGCAATGTTAGCGGATAAGCGAGTACCGAACAAACGACCGAGAGGACCATGCCACCAACCGCAAAAGGCCACGCGATGTCCCAACTTTGCACGAATATTCGACGATAGTAGTCGACGGAAAACATCTGTGGATTTTTGAGCAGTTCCAATCCTTCGTCAGGTATGCGCATCGGCCGTCCGAGCACAAACGCCCCGACCGCGTAAGAAGCGATGATGATTGGAACGAGCGTAAAGATCGGGTTGTTTATGAATGTGCCCGTATAGATCGCGATCTTATTGAACCGGAAGACAAAGGCGAGCACGGTCGCCATGATGGTGTGAAGACCGAGGAACGGCGAGAAGGCGATGAAAACGCCTATAGAAAAAGCAAGCGCCGTCCGCTCGGGTGGATCGTCGATCGCCAGCAGACGGCGAAATGCAGCACGGAACATTAAATAAGACGGCCACAGATTTTACGGTTAACACAGATAGATCTGTGTTCACTCGTGAAGATCTGTGGCCGTGACCTTCACTAAAAACTCTTCAACGCTTCTGCCTCGTCTTCGTAAGCATCGAAGACCGTCAGCAGTTTTGTAATTACCAGCAGGTTCTGAACTCGATCGGTTAACTTGAGCAACTTGAGTTGGCCGCCCTGCCGGGTGACGGTCGTGTAGTTGGCAATCAACTCGCCGATGCCGCTCGAGTCGATGTAGCTGACGCCCGCCAGATTCAACAAAAGTTTCTTCTTGCCCTCCGATGTCAGGGTACGAATGGCATCGCGCAGGGCAATACTTCCTTCACCGATTCGCACTTCACCGCGCATGTCGAGAATCGTGACGTCTCCCGCTTGTCGTTCTTTCACATCGAGCTCAGCCATCGTATTTCTCCGTTAGAGTTAACCCAGGTTACTCGCGGCACATCTACTTAAAGCTGTTGAGCGCCTCCGCTTCACTTTCGTAGACGTCAAACACGGTGAGCAACTTGGTGATCGTCAAAAGATCCTGAAGCTTCTGCGTCAGATTGAGCAGCTTTAGTTGTCCGCCTTCTTCTTTGCCGATTGCGGTGTAACTGGAGACCAACTCGCCAATGCCGCTCGAATCGATGTAGCCAACGCCGGCAAGATTCAGAAGAATGCGCTTTTTCCCTTCCTCAAGCAGACGCCGGACAGCTGTGCGCAAGGCGACGCTGCCTTCACCAATCGTGATTTTTCCGTTCATGTCGAGAACGGTTACATCTCCAGCCTGACGTTCTTCGATATTCAACTCAGCCATTGTCAGAAATCTCCTTTATCCAATTGCGAATTAACGTCGCTTGAGCATGCGCACTGTTGTACCACCTTCCGGCCGGATCAACCAGTCAACTTCATCCATAAAGGTGCGCATGAAGAAAATGCCGCGGCCGGTGGTCTTCATGATGTTCTCTGTAGCTGTTGGGTCAGGGACGTCTTCCGGATTGAACCCGATACCCTGGTCATGGACGCTGATTTCCACAGCGTCAGGCGAGCTTCTTAAAACGATATCAACGGTTTTGTTTTCGTCCTGGCGATTGCCATGTAGTACTGCGTTCGTCACGGCCTCGCGCACGGCCATGTCGATGCCGTAGGCAGCATCGTCGCCGATACCGGAACGGCCTATGAATTCAGCTATCGCGGCGGCCGCGGTGGCAACCGTTTCGATTCGGCTGGGCAAGCTTAACTCGGTCGTCTCTACGGTCAACCCTTGTGTAAGGCCTCTCCGAAAGCCACTACGCGAGGACTCTGGCTGCTTTCTCGTACCTACAGATACTGATCAGGAGTCCGAGGGTTTAACATGCTGCGAGTCTGTGTGTCAAGAATAGGGACTTATAGGACTTAGGACCAATTCAAAGCAGAAAACCGAGGCTCTTCAACGCGCGATCGAGTTCATCGAGGTCGAGAGGCTTTCTAAGGTAGAGGTTGCAGCCCATTTCGAGTGCGGCGGCTTCCATTCCGGGAACGTCGAAAGCTGTAATAGCAACTACCGGAATCTGCTGGCCAGCGCTCTCCGTTTCGCGGAAGTTCTTCACCGCTTCGAGGCCATCCAACACGGGCATGTTCAAGTCCATCACAATGAGACTAGGCTTGTTCTCCTGCGCCATGTCCAGCGCCTCCTGCCCGTCCTCCGCTTCAAATACGCGATAGCCTTTCAACTGGAACGCGCGTTTAAGCATAATCCGTGTGTCCCGCGAATCCTCGGCAAGCAGGACTGTCGGATAAAGTATTGCAGAGACTGAATCTGCCATCAGACTAGTTGCCATGACTGATGTATGATTCCGGTTTTTGGGGGATTTGCCCGCTGAGGGGTCTTCGCAGTGTAACGGGCAGTCCTATTTATATCACATGAGACTCTCGCCAGCCCAACGCATCCGCGGCCGTTTGCGATTGCCGGGTGACAAATCGATTTCCCATCGCGCCGCGCTGATCGGCGCGATGGCTGATGAGCCGTTCGAGATCTCCAACTTTTCCACTGCGCGCGACTGCGCCTCAACGCTTTCATGCCTGCGCGATCTCGGCGTTTCTTTCGAACATAAAGACGGAAAAGTTAGGTTCGCGGGAGCTCAAAACCTTGAGTCGCCGGTGAAAGCGTTGGATTGTGGGAACAGCGGCTCAACGATGCGAATGCTGGCGGGCGTGCTCGCGGGACACGACATCACGGCTGAGTTGGTTGGCGACGAGTCGTTGAGTTCGCGTCCGATGCGCCGCATTATCGAGCCACTCGAGTTGATGGGTGCAAAGATCGAAGCCACAGGCGGCAAGCCACCGCTTCGGATTCGTGGCTGCAAAAAACCGAATCCGATCGCGTATGAGCTTCCCGTCGCGAGCGCGCAGGTCAAGTCTGCAATCTTGTTCGCCGGCTTAAACGCTGACGGGCGAACGACTGTCATCGAAAGATCTCCTTCACGCGATCACACCGAACGGCTTTTCAACGGGTTCGGTGTCGCGGTTAACACCAACGATGATTTGACCGTCACGCTCGATGGTCCATCACATTTTTCAGGAGGCGCGATAACGATTCCCGGAGACATCTCCTCAGCAGCGTACTTCATCGCGGCTGCGGTAATGCTACCGGGCTCAGAACTGGTTATCGAAGGAGTCGGATTGAATCCAACTCGTAGCGCATTCCTATCCGTGCTTCGTTCCTGGGGTGCTGACATCTCGACGACCGACTTCCGAATGGAACGCAACGAACCGGTGGGCACGATCACAGTGCGTGGTGGGATCGGCGAAGCAGAGCACGACGCCGATCGAGTGCTGGGCGGAAATAAAGTACCGTTACTCATCGACGAGTTACCCTTGCTCGCGGTTGTCGGCACACAGGTGCCCGGTGGCATTGAGATTCGGGACGCCGCCGAATTAAGACTAAAAGAGAGTGATCGACTTGCAGCCACAGCACAAAACCTACGCGCGATGAAAGCGAACGTCGAAGAAACCGCAGACGGTCTCCACGTTTTGGGCCCAACAAAACTACGCGGCGCACTGATCGATTCATTTGGCGACCACCGAATTGCCATGGCCTTCTCAATTGCCGCGCTCCTCGCTGACGGCGAAACACAGATCCGCGGCTCTGAATCAGCCGCTGTCTCTTTTCCTGAGTTCTTCGAATTACTTCACTCGGTAACCGAAAGAGGAAACCTCACAACTCGATCGTCATCATTGGATTCATGGGTTGCGGCAAAACGGAAGTCGCACGGGCGCTCGCGCGTCGGCTCGGAGTCGGCATGATGGATCTCGACGAGATCATCGCAAGACAACAAGGGCGAACTGCTGCGCAATTGATCCGCGAAGATGGCGAGCCGGCATTTCGCGCAATCGAAACAAAGGCACTGCACGATTTGTTGGAGAGTGAAACTTCAGGAGTTATCGCACTCGGCGGCGGTGCGTGGATTACGGAGCTCAATCGTAAATTGATCGACCAGTATCATTGCATAAGTGTATGGCTCGACGTCCCGTTCGAAGTGTGCTGGCGTAGAATCGAAGCGTCTCACGAAGATCGGCCGCTAGGCCGCACGCGAGAGCAGGCCGAAGAGCGATATCGCGTTCGTGAGCCGATTTATAAACTCGCCACTATTCGCGTTCCAGCCCTGGCCCATGAGGACGTTGAGAGTGTCGCCGCGCGCATCGCTACGGACATGATCGACACGAGTTAGGCCACAGATTTACACAAAGGACAAAAATAAGACGGCCACCCCGTGATACTGAGTGGCCGCCGTCGTGGGGAGAGAAACCGATCCCCCTCTCAGAAGATATTATCTGTGTCCGTCTGTGCCAATCTGTGGCTCAGAACTTGTACTTCAACGCAAACTGCATCTGCCTTGAAGAACCTGAATCGCCGGTCGGAAAACGCGTATTCGTGATAACGCCAAAGCTCGTGCTGCCCACTTGCGCCGTGCGACCGGGTTGTCCGAAGTTGGCGTGGTTGAACACGTCAAAGACCTCCCACCGAAACTCGATGAGCTGGTGTTCACCGATCTTCGTACGCTTAATCAGCGACAAGTCGGAGTTGTTGAAGCTTGGTCCAATGATCACGTTTCGTCCCATGCTACCGAAATGATAGAGGGTCTTTCCGTTGACAAACGCCACTGGCAAAAGCACCGTCGCTCCGGACGGACATGAACCACCGGGCCGCGGATCGCAAACGAGATTCGGGAACCACTGAACACCGATGCCTGTCACAGCCGGCGTCCGTACGATTGTGACTGGTCCACTAATGTCCGGACGCAGAGTCGCGAGACCCGTCAACGAGTTTGCATTCGCAGCCGGTATGTTCGCGCCGATTGCTCCGGCATTACCGGCCAGCAGTGTTACGGGATTGCCGCTTTGTGATTGCGTAATGAACGAGAGCTGCCATCCCTCTTTCAGTTGATTGCCTTTGAAAGGCAGTTCGTACAAACCGCTGATCACAAACCTGTGACGCGCGTCGAAGTCTGACAGTCCGCGGTC
>DASZDV010000493.1:0-16477 GCA_035941575.1 Pyrinomonadaceae bacterium | reverse complement strand
ACGCCTTGAAAATCCTGGACGACAGTATCGACAATCTTCTGCCGCCACACATCGCTGGTCCAGATCGTCTGCGTTGCACTGAGCTTCTGTGGGAACTACACGAGACTGCCGAAGACTACGAACGTGCAAGCCGGCGAATTGAGTCGTTGCGTGAGGAGGTTTGGCTTCCATTCGAACAACGCGCAAGAGTGCTTTCGGTTTTTGGTTATCTCGATTTTGAGGCGGAGAAAGTAACGGAGCGCGGCCGCTGGCTCGCAGACCTGCATATCGATCGACCGCTGCTCGTCGGCGAAGCACTGGAAAGCGGATTGTTTAACTCACTCGATCTCAAACAGCTCGCCGGAATCATGGCTGCACTCACGGCTGACGAAGATCGCGATTACGGCGATCTCGAGTTGGACGACAACATCGTGACGTCGCTTTCGCGGTTTGAAGACATCGGCTTCAAAGTCTCTGCCGAAGAGTGGAAATACGGTGTCGAACCTACGCCTGAACTGAATTTTTCTGCTGCGGGCGCCGCCGTGCTTTGGGCCGGCGAAGTTTCGTGGCCTGAAATTGTGCGCCAGACACGCGCCGAAGAAGGAGATCTGTTTCGGATGTTCTCACGAACCGGCGAAGCACTGCTTCAAGTCGCAGGTTTGCGCCGTACCCATCCTCAGGCCGCGCAAATGGCTGCAACTGCTGCTGAAGTAGTTCTACGAGAACCAATCCGCTAGAATCACGCCGCTTAAATACCAAAGAGAGGACTTCTTATATGTCTAGTTCCGCTGCCCAGCAACCATCTCCCCAACTATTTTTCCGGACCATCAACGCACACCAACAGACCGAAGCTCTGAAGGCCGCGATCGAGCTCGAAGTGTTCACCGCGATCGGGGAGGGAAACACCTCCGCCGCCGAGATAGCGAAGCGTACCGGCGCCGCCGAAAAAGGTGTGCGGATCCTCTGTGACTTTCTAACCATCCACGGCATGCTCAACAAACAAGGCGATCAGTATGCACTGACTCTCGACTCTGCGACGTTTCTCGACAAGCGGTCGCCCGCGTATCTCGGCGGGGCGATCGAGTTTCTGTGTTCACCGATGTTGACTGAAGGATCCAAACACATGACCGAGGCCGTCCGTAAAGGCGGCACGGCGATGGAGGGCGACGGCACTATCGGACCGGACCACCCCATCTGGGTCAAATTCGCGCGCGGCATGGCGCCGATGATGGCGTTGCCGTCGCAGTTGATCGCGAAGCTCGTCGATCCTCAACCAACTCGGAAGCTGAAAGTTCTCGACATCGCAGCCGGACACGGCCTATTCGGAATCGCCTTCGCCAAGAATAATCCCCAGGTTGAGATCACGGCGGTCGATTGGAAGGCTGTGCTGGAAGTCGCCAAGGAGAACGCTCAAAAGGCGGGTGTCGGCGATCGCTATAGCACGATCGAAGGCGACGCTTTTGAAGTTGAATTCGGCACCGGCTATGACTTGGTGCTGCTGACAAACTTTCTGCATCACTTCGATCCGCCAACGTGCGAGACACTCCTGCGAAAGGTGCACAACGCCCTGGGCGATGGTGGTCGCGCCGTTACACTCGAGTTTGTCCCCAACGACGATCGGGTGACGCCGCCTGACTCCGCCGGCTTCAGCATGATGATGCTCACAGGCACGCCGGGCGGTGACGCTTACACGTTTGCCGAGTTGGAACGGATGTTTGCCAATGCCGGGTTCTCGCACAGCACGTTGCACGCGCTGCCGCCAACGTTTCAACAGGTCGTAATCTCCGACAAATGATGACGATGCGCTGGTCTCCCCTCTTCCTTCTCCTTCTCGCGCTTCTTCTTCCGTCTCAGGCACAACGGCCCGCGCCTGTGCCTGAGACGGTTTATCTGTTGAAACCCGCACGCGTGTTCGACGGCGAATCGGCTCAACTTCACGACAACTGGGCCATTCTCGTTCGTGGCCAGAAGATCGAGGCAGTTGGACCAGCCGGGACCATCCAGGCGCCTGCTGGCGCGAAAGTAATCGACCTGCCGGGTCTCACGTTGATGCCTGGCCTAATCGAAGCGCATTCGCATGTGTTGTTGCATCCATACAGTGAAACTGTCTGGAACGATCAGGTCGCGCGCGAGTCGCTGAGTCTGCGCGTTGCGCGTGCTACCAATCATCTTCGCAACACGCTTCAGGCCGGCTTCACTACAATTCGCGATCTAGGTACAGAAGGCGCGGGCTATGCAGATGTAGGCCTGAAACAAGCAGTCGAACAGAACATCATTCCTGGTCCACGAATGATTGTGACGACACGCGCGATTGTCGCCACTGGCAGTTATGGACCAAAGGGATTTGCGTCGGAGTGGCGCGTGCCGCAGGGCGCTGAAGAAGCTGACGGCGTTGACAGTCTCACGCACGTTGTGCGCGATCAAATCGGACATGGCGCTGACTGGATCAAGATCTATGCCGATTATCGTTGGGGCACACAGGGCGCCGCGCCGACATTTTCACTCGACGAACTGAAACTCGTGGTCGAGACAGCGAAGAGTGCAAATGTTCCTGTCGCTGCTCATGCGACAACTACTGAAGGAATGCGGCGCGCTGCGCTCGCAGGTGTTGAAACGATCGAACACGGTGACGGTGGCACTCCGGAAGTGTTCCGGTTGATGAAAGAACGCGGCGTTGCGCTCTGCCCAACGCTGGCGATCGCCGGCGCCAACGCCGAACGAAAGCGCCGCGTGTTCAAGATGGCGTTGGAAGCAGGTGTGACTATCGCCAGCGGCAGCGACGTGGGTGTGTTTGCGCACGGAGACAACGCCCGCGAGTTGGAAACGATGGTTGATTTCGACATGCCGCTCATTGATGCACTTCGCTCAGCTACTTCAATAAATGCACAAGTGCTGCACATGGGGGACAAGATCGGAAGCGTCAAGCCAAGCCTGTTTGCGGATTTGATAGCCGTTGAGGGTGATCCGACGCGGGATGTGGGCGCGCTGAGGCGGGTGAAGTTTGTAATGAAGGGCGGCGTGATTTACAAGCAATAGGTCCTATATGACCGATAGGACCTATAAGACCGATAGGACCTATTTCCGCACCCACTTGGCCACCGTAAGCAGCAATTCCTCAGTCCTAAACGGTTTCCCGACAAAATCGCTGAAACCTGACTGCAAAGCGCGAATGCGGTCGCGGTCTGTGTGCGCCGTGACGGCGATACAGGGAATGTGGGCTGTACTGGAATTACCCTTGAGCTGCCTGAAAACCTCCCAACCATCGAGTTCAGGCATGGAAAGATCCACCATAATCAAATCGGGCAGCGGATCGGTACGCGCCAGTGAAAGACACTCCTGCCCGTTTCTGGCTTCGCGAACCTGATAATTTGCGCCTGATAAAAGCAGGCGAAGTAGTTCGCGGTTGTCGTCGTAGTCCTCGGCAATAAGAATCGTAGCGGCCATCGAGTGGGTGGTCTTTCTTCCAGGCGTCTACAAAACCGGCAACCAAGATACCAGACCCTATCAAGCCTCGCCAAAACGTAAGTATTGACTAGCTCAATAGCACCCGTCCATAATCGCTTCTGAGCCCGTGCGGCCCCGCAGGCTTTCTTTTTTGCACTAAATGACCTTGGGTTTAGATTTCCCTACCACCTGAAGACCTTGAGGTTCGTCACATCAACACCACGACACGGAGGACCCAACTGTGGTCAACGGACATTTGGAAGACAGTTTACGGCGGGAGATTGAAAGTTATCTCGACAGTCGCCTGAGCGCCGTCAAGCAGGAGATCGCGACGCTGCAAAGCCTGCTCAATGAATCACTCTCGACGTTTCTTGACCGCCAGGGTGACGTGCAGTTGGAAGGCAGTTTGGTCGCATCGATAACCGAGCACCTGCATGCCGCTCACGAACGTGGCATCGAACACGCGGCGGCAGAGTCGTCACGCGCCAAAGCTTCCAGCGACATGGCTCTCGTGAAATCGGCGATCACCGAGATCAACGAGCAAAAATCGCAGGCTGATATCCTCAAGGCACTCGTAAATCGCGCCGCCTCGTTTGCGCCACGTGTTGCCTTCTTCGTCGTGAAGGGCGAACACGCCACCGGCTGGCGCGGACGCGGTTTTGAAGGAACAGTTGGTGATCAGGCCATTCCGCAAATCTCAATGTCGCTGAGTTCGGATACTGTTATCGGCAGTGCAGCCAAATCACTGAGCACCTGGAGCGGTGGGCCAGGTTCGCACGCCGAGGATCACCTCTTGCTCAATCGACTGGGTGAAGAACCTCCGCAACGCATCGTTGCGATACCGCTTGGCGTTCGTGGCCGCGCGGTGGCAGTGCTTTACGCCGATTCCGCCGGACTCGATTCCGAATCAATCAATCTCGAGGCACTCGAAACGCTCGTCACAGTTTCGGGAATGGCTGTTGAACTCCTTTCCGTGGCGCGCGCGGCATCAGCGCCCAAACGTGCACCGGTCGAAGAACCAGTGGCGGCTGAACCTGAACCTGAACCTGAGCCAGCACCCGAGCCAACGTACGTTCCGACCAGCGAATACGGCGAAGTCCAGGAAGCGGCTCCGGAGCCTTCGTTCTCAGGCGCTGAAACGATTCCTACTTACGAAGCAGAACCCGCTGATGCCGGCTCGCTAATGCAGAGCGATGTTGTCGAGGAAGCAACCGCCTCGTACGAGGAAGCACCTCAAGTATCTGAGGAACCGGAGCCGTGGAGCACTGAGCCTATTGAAGCAGTTTCGGCTACTCCGCAGCGTCGTCGTTATGGTCAGGATGCTGACCTACCGGTAGAAGTTTCCGGAGATGAAGAGCGGCGGTTGCACAACGATGCTCGCAGATTTGCGCGGCTGCTGATATCGGAGATCAAGTTGTATAACGAGCAGAAGGTTGCCGAAGGACGCATGGAACACGATCTTTACGATCGTCTCCGCGAATACATCGATCGCTCTCGCGAGATGTATGATAAGCGCGTGAAAGCCGAAGTTGCGTCTCGTTACGACTACTTCCACGGCGAGCTTGTGAACACGCTCGCTGAAGGCGACGAATCGAAACTCGGTTCCAATTATCCCGGCGCGACAGTGAACGCTTAGATCGGTTGTTAGGGTTTTGGCTAAGCATCGTTTACTTCTGATTTCCATCGCCATTGCACTTGCCGGCCTTGGGTCGCTGCCATTCTTCATGAGCGCAAGCTGCCTCACACGGCAGCAACTCCCCGCAGAACAAAGAGCCCTCGAACAGCTGCGCAACATGACGCGCAACGACGTGTTGCCGTCGGAAGATGCTGTCGCTGCGATCGAGAACCAGTTTCCTGCAACAAAAACTGCGGCGCTCGCTCGTCTTCTTCGCGCTCGCATAAAACTAAACTCGGGAGATTTCGCCGGCGCGGCCGCAGTGCTCGACACCAACCTCATCGCGCAGCAGACGTCCATCGCCGACCACGCTCTGTTTCTCCGTGCGAGTGCGCTCGAACAGGCAGGCAAACTTCAGGAAGCCCGGGCAATCTACCAGCAAATCATGCAGGAGTTTCCCAGCTCGTTGCGCGCCCGCGAAGCTGCGCTTCGTGCAGCGGACCTGCTAACCAAATCGAATGAAGGCGCCGCAGTTCCACTGCTATTGAAGGATCTCAACCAAAAAGACGATCCTGCTGCGCTGCTCGCTTCGGGAAAAGCGTACGAACAGAGTTCGGACGCGACTCGCGCGTTAGCCTCCTATCGCCGCTTGTATTTCTTCGCGCCGGAGTCGGCCGAGAGCGCTGAAGCAGCAACCGCCATCCCGCGACTTGGTTCAACTCTCTCACCCGCAAATGCCCAAGAAGCGATCTCGCGCGCCGATCGTTTGTACTCAGCGAAGAGATATAACGACGCGTTGACCGCGTACGGCGACGCGTTCGCAAAGTTTCCAGCGACGGCGACACCGCAGAGCCAGCTTCGTCGTGGCATCGCGGCGTACAGCTTGCGCAGAACCACTGACGCCGTGGCGGCGTTGAACAGCATTCCAACTTCAACAGGCGAAACACGAGCGGAAGCGCTCTACTACCTTGCGCAAACCTACGCGCGCGCAAAGCAGTGGGAACAAGCCCGCTCAACGGCCGAAGAGTTACGTCGCGCATTTCCAACAAGCAACTTCACGCCAAAAACTTTCGTGGCCGTGGGCCAGATCGCAGAAGACGCCAAGAACGACGTCGATGCAAACTACTTTCTCCGCGCGGCCGTGAATGGTTTTTCGAGTTCGCTCGAGGTGGCCCAGGCGCAATTTGATCTTGCGTGGGCTACACACGAAGCACGCAACTTCGCGGAATCGTCGCGCATGCTCACCGAGCACCTCGCGTTCTACGCGGACAAAAACACGGACAATCGCGGGCGCTCCGGGTACTGGGCGGCGCGCGATTCAGAACGCGCAGGCAAATTGGCCGAAGCGCGGGCGTTGTACGAAGCGATGCAGGGACGTTACGACGCAAACTGGTATGGCTATCTCGCGAAACAACGTCTCGATGTTTTGAGTCGCACCACGCCGGCAAAAACGTTTCCTCCAGATTCGACTGTCGCGCGCGCGATCGCGAACCTGCAAACAGTCACAGTCGCGGAAGAGACAGTTAACGCCGACGCCGATACGCGAATCATCAAAGCTGATGAACTCTCGAATGTCGGCCTCGATGAACTGGCCCTCAAAGAGTTGGCCCAAGCCGGCGAAAACACTCCCGACAGTCCAAAAGTTAACCTGGCCATCGCGAAGATCTATCGTTCCAACGACGACAATGTTCGCGCGCTGAACACGCTGCGACGCAGTTTTCCTGATTACTCCCAGATGAAACCCGAAGAGATGACGCGAGAACAGTGGGACGTCTTTTACCCGCTGGCTTACTGGGACATCATCGTGCAGGAATCGCGGGCACGAAATCTGGATCCGTACCAAGTCGCTGGTTTAATTCGTCAGGAGACGATCTTCACGGCGCGAGCGCGATCTTCAGCAGCCGCGTACGGGTTGATGCAGGTGCTTGTGCCGACCGGCCGTTTGACCGCGCGAAAATATGGCGTGAGTCGCGAGATAACTGCTGAAACACTGTACGAGCCTCGGTTGAATATCCAACTCGGTACCGCCTACTTGCGCGACCAGATCGATAAGTTCGGCCGCATTGAATACGTCGCAGCGGCATACAACGCTGGTCCAAATCGAGCGGTGCAATGGAAAGCGTCACTGCCGTCGGAGATCGACGAATGGGCCGAAGCCGTGCCGTTCAAGGAAACGCGTGGTTACATTCAGGGCGTTGTGAGAAACCGGTTACAGTACCTGCGGCTCTACGATGAGAAAGGAAACTTCCGGCCCGAGGTCGGCGCGCGCGTCACGCCTTCACCTGAGAATCCAAACGTTCGCAAGCGCCGTGTTGTTGGAAGTGGCGAAGAGTAGTGTCATGGTTCTCCGTCTTATTCGTGTTTTTTCGCTTTCGGTTATCCGTGTTTATCTCTCCCTCCTTGGTCTCGCGCTAGTAGCCCACGCGCAACCAGCAGCACTTACAATCACCACTCAGCCGAACGCGATCGTTTGGATCGACGAAGTCAGACGAGGAACAACGGACGCCTCCGGTAAATTGATACTAACCAAACTCTCACCGGGCCGTCACACCGTTCGCGTTCGCGCCAACGCTTTCAAAGAAGCAACCGCAGTGTTGCTGCCAGGCCGCCGCACGCTGACCGTGAAACTTATCGGGACAAGCGATGCTGCCGAACTAATGTTTCAACAGGCAGAGAAAGCACGTGAAGAAGCGCGGGACGATGCCAGTCGAGAGAACGCCGCAGATCTCTATCGTGAGACACTTAAGAATCGTCCTGTAAACCCGGCTACTCACGTCGGACTCGCACGCGTTCTGCTTGACCTGAACCAGTTCAAAGAGGCCCACGCGGAAATCGATGCTGCCCGCCGCCTCAGACCCGCCTACGCCGAAGCATCAGCCGTCGAAGGCCGTATCTATCGTGAAGAATCGTTCACAAACGAAGCGATTCGCTCGTTCCGACGCTCCATCCGAGAAGCGAATGGCTTTCAACCGGAGGCGCGTGTTGGTCTCGCACGCGTGCTGGAGGATCAGGGCGACTTCGCCGGCGCGGTGGTTGAGTTGCGCAAAGCGATCGAGCAACTTTCAGACACCGAACCGGTGATCTACCAAATGCTCGGCGCCGCCTATGAAAAGCTCAACAAGCCAAAAGACGCCGTCACCGCCTACGAAAAGTATCTCCAGCTCGCGCCCACCGGCAGTTACGCCGCCGCCATTCGCTCGATCATCGAGCAGTTAAAACGCGAGGCCGCCGGCGAACAAATCATCCCCTAAGGACTTCGCTTTTAACGCTTAAATCCCTCCCTTTCGGCTCTACAGAATTTTGCCTCGCCCAACTCTTTTGTGTACTCTGTGCCTCTCTGCGTAAACAGAATCGAAATGGCTACCCCAACGTTCTCCAAACATCGGCACGTCTCACAGAAGGCGAGTTCGTTCACCGAATCCGTGATTCGCGAAATGACTCGCGAAGCGCTGAAGCACGGAGCAGTCAACCTCTCGCAGGGCTTTCCTGACTTCTCGGCACCCGAGGACATCAAGCAGAAAGCGATGGAAGCGATCGCGGCGGACGTAAACCAGTATGCGATCACGTGGGGTTCAAAAGACTTTCGCGACGCCATCGCGCGAAAGACGCGGTCGTATCTCGGCCTCGAGATCGATCCGGAAACGGAGATCACCGTCACGTGTGGTTCGACGGAAGGCATGATCGCCGCGATGATGGCGACAGTCGATCCCGGCGAAGAAGTTATCGTCTTCGAACCTTTTTACGAAAACTACGCGCCTGATGCGATTCTTTCCGATGCGCGCCCACGGCACGTGCCGCTCCGAGCGCCGGATTGGAGTTTCGATCGCGAGGAATTGCGCCGCACGTTCAACAACAAAACGAAGGCGATTATCGTCTGCAACCCGAACAATCCCACGGGCAAAGTTTTCACACAGGACGAGATGGAGTTTATCGCGGAACTCTGCCAGGAGTTTGACGCGCTGTGCTTCACTGACGAGATCTACGAACACATCCTGTACCCGCGCGAAGGCGCCGACATCCGTCACATCTCCATGGCCCAGATTGAAGGCATGCGCGATCGAACGGTGATCGTCAACTCGATGTCCAAGACTTACTCAGTTACAGGTTGGCGCGTTGGCTACTGCATTGCCCCGCCGGAAATCACGAGCGGGATTCGTAAAGTGCACGACTTTCTCACTGTTGGAGCCGCAGCGCCACTGCAAGCTGCGGGCGCGTATGCGTTGTCGTTGCCACAGGAGTATTACGACAAGCTACAAAGCGAGTATCGCGCACGTCGCGATCTGTTGTTGCCGTCGTTGGAAGCGGCGGGTTTCAAAACGTTTGTTCCCGATGGTGCGTACTACATCATGACCGATATTTCCGATTTCGGATTTTCGGATGATGTCGAGTTTACGAAACACTTGATACGTGAGGTTGGCGTCGCGTGTGTGCCGGGGTCGAGTTTTTACAGCGTCCCGGAGCTGGGCCAACAGCAGGTGCGGTTCTGTTTCTGCAAGAAAGACGAAACGCTGCACGCCGCGGAAGAACGCTTATCCAAACTTAAATCCCGTCTGTAGAATCCCGATGAAACACCTCGCGAATGCTTGCGCCCTTCTCATCGTTTTATCCCTTTCCGCTCACGCCCAACAACTCGCAGATCCGGAGTTCAACACGTCCGTCACAAACCCCGCGTACACAAAGAACGGCGCACGCGTTTTGTTCGACGAGGCCCATCACAACTTTCACACGACCGAAGGCCGTTACAAACCGTTCGTCGATCTCTTAATGAACGACGGCTACCGCGTTATTCGCAATCGACAACCTTTCACCAAAAGCACTCTGAGCGGCTTCAAAGTACTCGTGATCGCGAACGCTCTCGGCGCGGAAGAGATGGACGACACCGGCGCTGATGCCTCAGCGTTCACCGAAGAAGAATGTCAGGCTGTACAGGCGTGGGTGAAAAACGGCGGCTCGTTGCTGCTGATCGCCGATCACGCGCCGTTTGGCGGCGCCGCAGCGTCACTCGGAAATCGATTTGGCATCGATATGAGCAAAGGGTTCACTTACGATCCTGCGAACTCCGCAGCCGGCAGTCCATCGTTACTGATTTTCTCACGTGAGAACAAACTGCTCGCGACGCATCCGATCACTGAAGGCCGCGACCAAAACGAACGGCTCAACATGGTGCAGACTTTTACCGGACAATCACTCAAAGGGCCCGACGATAGCGTCGCCATTCTCAAACTCAGTGAGACTGCGAAAGACACGCCGAATCGCGAAGCTGAATCATCAGTCTCAGCGGCGGGGCGCGCGCAGGCAATCGCGCTAAAGTTCGGGAAAGGACGAGTCGTGGTTCAGGGCGAAGCGGCGATGCTCTCAGCACAGATTGCCGGAGCTGAAAAGAACAAGATGGGAATGAATGTGCCGGGCAACGACAATAAGCAGTACGCGCTGAATGTCATGCACTGGCTGTCGGGATTGTTGAAAGAGAAGTAATGCGGGTTTGGGATCGCAAGCGGCAAATAATCTGGCTGGTCGGCGGGCTGATTGTAGGAACCTATATCGCTTACTCTGACTCGCTACTCGATGACGGAACCTTCGTTCCGAAGTTTTTTATCTTTATGGAAGTGATGGTCCTGCTGATTATGGCGGGGCTTTTTTATTTGTACTCGCGACAGAAAGGCTGACAAGTCCAAACAACTAGTTCGGCTGCTGCATCGACTTCGCCCGCACCGTGATTCCCTGATTCCCAACTACCAGGAGCGCGCGCGGCTGTCCGAACGGCGCGCTCGACGGAACGTACGAAAGCAAGTAGCGGTTCTGTCGCAACTCGTCGCAAATCGCTTTCGCTGCTGCGCTCGGTTCGTCAATCGAGAAGATCTGCCCGCCGGTTCCTTCGGCCAGTTTATCGATAACGACTTTTGGTTTTGGCACGTCGCGCCGGATCGCGCCGCGAGTGCGATCGACGGCTTGAACGGCGTAGACCATGATGTTTTCAGACTGCAATTCCGCGAGCGTCTGTTCGAACGTGGCTTTGCTGCCGCGGTCGAGGCCGTCGCTGATCACGACGATCGTTCGTTTTTGACTCGGCAGCGGCCGCAGGGCTTCCTCTACAACTGCACGGATAGCGTCGAAAAGGTGTGGCTGGCCCTTCTTTCTGAACAGTTTCAGCGACGCCTCAATCGCTTTGGAGTCATCGGTCCAATCGGAAACGATCTCCGCCTGTTCGTCATAGCCGACGATGAGGAGTTTGTCGCCTTCGTAGATTTCGTAAGCGAACTCGCGGGCGGCTTGTTCGAGTTTTTCCACGTCTGCGCGGATTGATAATGAGTTGTCAACGAGGAGAACGATTCGGGCGGGTGATGGATCCGGCGTGAAGTTTCGGATCGATTGTTCGACGCCGTTGTCGAAGACCGCGACTTCTCTGCTCGTGACAGGAGACTTTTGGTTGTCGTCACGCCTGGCCACAACGCCGACCTGAACGCCGCCGGCGGCGTTGGCGTGCGGCCGGTTCCCCGATTGGCCCATGGAAACCACCACTAAGCCAACCGCGATTAGGGCCGCGAGTGAAATGTGAGTACGTGGCGAACGCATCGTTCGAACTGTTGAACCCGGTCAGTCGCTGCTCGAGGGTTTTGGAGCGGAACGCTTATCGGTTTTGGTGGCTGGGGAGGTTTCCTTTGAACCTTTCTTATCCGTGCTATCCTGCTTTTCAGATTTGGCGGCAGATGCTTTGTCCGATTCGGAAGCCTCGCCTTTCGTTGCCTTTCCGGCGTAGTCGGTCACGTACCAGCCGGAACCCTTAAACTGAATCGCCGGGGCGGAGATCCGCTTCTCCAGCCGTCCACCGCACTTCCGGCATTTCACTAAGGGCTTGTCACTTACCTTCTGAAAAGCTTCCGTGTGCGCTTTGCACTTGCGACATTCGTATTCGTAAATCGGCATGCTCGAATTATACGGACAAAAGGCCGCTGCTTTGCAACTTTCCGCGGCCTTCGTCTATGCTCTGTGACTAGAGAATGTCTGAAACTGCCCAATCGCTTTCGTTAGAACGTAAGATCAAAATGCACGAGGCGCGCGAGGGTATTATCAACCGCCTCGCGATGACTCTCCCTCACGCTATCAATCTCGATCGCTTTCTGACCGTCATCGTCTCCGAGCTCGGGCGGATGATGAACGTGGACCGCTGCGATGTCATTCAGTTGAAGTCGGCAAGCGAACTGCGAATCAGCCACGAGTGGCGTGCGTCCAGTGATGTGCCTTCGAGCCTGGGAACTGTAATCCCACTAGACCTTAAACAACTCTCTGAGCACGTCGATATTCGCAAACCGATTCGCCTCGACGACATATCGGCCGTTGGCTTGAATCAACGCGTCCGATTCCTCGCCGAAAGTCTTGGAACCCGGTCGTTGCTCGTAGTTCCGGTTATGCTCGGTGACGACGTACTCGGTCTCGTTGGTTTGCACACAACGCGCACACCGCGCGAATGGCTTGACGACGAGGTGTCTTTCTTACAATCGATCGCGGGGCAGATTGCGATCGGTTATCAGTACACACGTCTTTACACCGACAAAGAACGCGAAGCCGAAACAAAACGCGCGTTGCTATCGATTGCGAATGCGCTGAACGCGCGTTCCGATTTTCGTGAAGTGTCGTCGCTCGTGTTGGAGAGAGCAATCGCACTCGTCGGCGCCGATTACTCAGCGTTGGGCGTGCTCGATCCGGCGGGGGGCCGCATCAGTTTGGCCGCTTTCAAAGCCGCGCCACATGCGACGACAGATTCAGTTCAGGGACTGTTTGCCAGTCACGGACAATCGCTCGATGTAACCGCGTTTCCCGCGATGGTGGAAGTGCTGGCGCAAGGTAAAACCCTCCGGTTACTCGAAACCGATCTGCCGTTCCCACTTCGACTATTGTTCAACTCCGTACTCGGCGGACGTGCCGCGCTCGTGGCGCCCGTTCGCGTCGGCGGACAAACGTTTGGTTTGCTCGGGCTTGTGTGGAGCGAAGCGCGTGAACGCTTCGAAGATCATGAGGTCGCTCTCGTCGAAGGAATTGCGGATCAAATCGGCACCGCACTGGAACGAGACCAGTTGTCGGCCGAGGTCATGCACCTTCGCAGCGCGCTTCACGAACGTTACGGCGAAGAGCGCATCATCGGTCAGACACCTGCCATTCGCCGCGCGATCGAACTCGCGTTGAGTGTTGCGGACACGCAAACGACGGTTCTGATTGAAGGTGAGTCGGGAACAGGCAAAGAGCTACTTGCTAATCTGATCCACTTCAATTCAGGACGCGAAGATCAGCCTTACGTAAAACTGAATTGTGGCGCGATTCCGGAGACGTTGCTTGAGTCAGAATTGTTTGGACACGAGAAAGGTGCATTCACCGATGCGCGCGCGTTGCGTCGCGGGAGGTTCGAAGAAGCAAACGGCGGCACACTGTTTCTTGATGAAGTTGGCGAGATGAGTTTGTCGGCGCAGGTGCGACTGCTGCGGGTATTGCAAGACGGAGAGTTTACGCGCGTTGGCGGCAGTGAAGTGATCAAGACCGACGTGCGCGTGCTCGCCGCGTCGAATGTCGATCTCAAACGCGCCGTTGACCTCGGGAGCTTTCGCCAGGACCTCTTTTATCGCTTATCTGTATTTCCGATTAAGTTGCCGCCTTTGCGAGAGCGTCCGGAAGACATTCACCCGCTTGTGATCCATTTCCTCGAGCACTACAAACAGAAGACCGGCCGCTTCATCTCGGGTATCTCCAAAGACGCTTTACAAGCGTTGATAACCTATTCGTGGCCTGGCAACGTTCGTGAACTTGAAAATGCCATCGAGCGGGCCGTGATCATCGCCTCGGGCCGGCAGATCGAGTTGGAAGACTTGCCGGACGCGATCAGCCAGCGGGCGTTACGTGATCGCGACCGCGTAAAAGTCGAACGGGCGAAGGCTGCGAGCGAAGGGCGCACCACGACGTTCGAAGTCACCGTTCCCTCGTCAATGGAAGAGATTGAGCGCCTCGCAATCGAGGCCACGCTCGACTACACGGAAGGCGATAAGTCCCACGCCGCACGCGCTCTCGGCATCGGCCGCAAGACTCTGTATCGAAAGCTCGAACAGTACAACGGCGGCTCCGATCACGGGCCGGAGCAGTAGGCAGTAGCAGGATAATCTGTGCTATAGTCCAAGGCCTCGTAATTGTTAAGAAACCAGCGAAGTATAGGGCTTCGCTTTTAAGAGAAAGGACCCATTGCAATGGGATATGACGAATATCGGAGAGACAGCGGCGATAGCATCTCTACGCGGTTAACATACTTACTTATCGGCGGCGGTATCGGTGCGATTTTGGCGCTTTTGTTCGCGCCCAAGTCGGGCCAGGAACTCCGCGGCGACATCGCGGATGCGACTCGTAAGGGTCTGGACCGCTCGCGTGAAGCGGCCCAACAGTTGGGCGACCGCGCCGGCGAGTACTACGAAGCCACACGCACTCGCGCGGGTGAACTCTATTCGCAGGCTGCGGAGAAAGTCGGTGAAGTGGCCCAAAACGCGCGCGAAGCCGCGTCCCGCCAAACCGGCACGGTAGCTGCCGCGCTCGAAGCCGGGAAGAAGGCTTATCAGGAAGAGAAGCGGAAGACTGAAATGTCAGGCCGCCTTGAGGCCTCTCCAAACTACGGAGAGAAGGCCAACTAAGCATCGCCATGACCAGCCTCGCGCTACAGATGAGCACCAGAGATCCGATGTTCTGGATAATGGTCGTCGTTGCTGCATCGTTTATCGTGATCGCCATCGCAATGGTGGCGATCGCGGTCTTCGTTAACCGCGCAGTGAAATCGGCCGGACGCCTGGAAGAGAAGATGGAGCCGCTTATCGAGCGCGTTACGATCATGAGCGAGCAAGGCAAAGAAATTGCCGTGCAAGGCAAACTGATCGCCGAACAGTTCAATGCTGTTTCGGGTCATCTGTCTACCGCGACAATGCACTTCTCAGAGTCGCTCGCGATCATTAAAGACGAAGTCGTCGAACTGAAGTCATTAGTGAGCGACACGGCGGTTGAGGCGCGTGATAAGGTCGAACTCGTGAGTCGAACAATCGATCGCACGCACCGGCAGGTAGCACTGACTACTGACTTTGTGCAATCGAAAGTGATAGAGCCGGCGCGCGAGTTGGCCGCGATTATGGCGGGCTTCCGCCGCGGCCTCGAGGTCCTCGTAGCGCCAATGCCGAAGCCCATTAATCAGACCTACGGAGAGGATGAGATGTTCATCGGTTAAGCCAAACGTGAAATCCGGTTTAGCGAACCCGAGTCATCGCATCGTCGATGGCTCGGGTTTTTCGTAGATGTTAGTATCTAGGACTTACGCTTATGTCGACAGAAACCCCACTCGATTTAAAAAAGACCGTTAACTTGCCGCAGACGGGCTTTTCGCAAAAAGCCAATCTGACACAAAGTGAACCTGCCCGGCTGCAAAAGTGGGCCGAACTTGATCTGTACCGTCAGCTTCGACAGGCGCGCGCCGGACGAGAGAAGTTCATCCTCCACGATGGACCACCGTACGCCAATGCCGATATCCACCTCGGCACGGCGATGAACAAGATTCTTAAAGACTTCATCGTGAAATCGCGCTCGATGATGGGTTATGACGCTCCGTACGTGCCCGGCTACGACTGCCACGGTCTACCCATCGAACAACACGTCGAGCGCGCGCTAGCGAAAAAAGGAAAGAAGAAGACGGATCTGAGCCTCGAGAGTTTTCGCCGCGCCTGTCGCGAGCATGCGCAAAACGCGCTGAAAAACCAGACGCGCGATTTCAAACGACTCGGAATTCTCGGTGAGTGGGACGATCCTTACTTAACAATGTCGAACCACTACGAAGCGGAAACTGCACGCATGTTTGGCCGCTTCGTCGAACGCGGTTACGTCTACAAAGGAGCACGTCCAGTCTATTGGTGCATCTTCGATCAAACAGCGCTGGCGGAAGCCGAGGTCGAATACCATCAACACTCCAGCCCGTCGGTCTACGTGAAGTTTCCGTTACGCAGCGATCCGGCCTCGATCGATCCGGCACTCGCCGGGCGAAAAGTTTTTGTGCTGATCTGGACCACCACACCGTGGACGTTGCCGGCGAACCTCGGCATCGCGGTCCATCCGGATTTTGAATACTCCGCGTTCGAACACGGCGATGAGGTTTACATCGTTGCGAGTGAACTCGTTGAAGCGGTCGCGACCAAGTGCGAACTCGCGTCGCAAAACGAAGCCGGCGAGCGCGTTGCGCCGAAAGTGCTCGCGCGCTTTCCGGGAACGAAACTCGATCGCCTCGAAGCTACGCATCCTTGGATCGATCGTCCGTCGCTGTTAATGGTCGGCGAACACGTCACACTGGGCGGCGAAGCAGACGCCGAAACCGAACTCGACGTTAGCGAAGCACAGAAAAAACCCGCCGACAGTAAAGCGGGAACCGGTTGTGTT
>DASZDV010000492.1:0-14475 GCA_035941575.1 Pyrinomonadaceae bacterium | reverse complement strand
GCAATCCCAGCTATTTCCCAAGGTAACGGTCGAACTAATTAGTGAGCTATCGCCCCGGCCGGGCCGTTTCTGGAAGTCGAAGAAGAACGACGCGCCGCCAAAAAGACCCCGATCCCGGTTCCCCAAAAACACGGACGGACTCCACTGCGAGCCGCGGACCGTACCCGCCTCGAGACCACGTGCATCGGCAAATCTCGCGAGGCTTGGAACGAGTTCAATCGCCCGGGTGTAGTAGAAACTCTGATACACCTCAACCAGCGAGCGCGTTAGACCAAACGTCGTGGACAGCGAGCGCATTCCGCCACCACGCGTGTCGATGTCCGTGCGCACGTCGGCAAAGATATGGCGACGCGGCCGGTAACGCGCATCGACGTTGATAGGAGAGAAACGCCGTGGCACGCCGCCGTAAACAAATCCGGAAATGGTATTTATCGGATAGAACTGGTTTCGCTGGCCCGGAATCAGCGCGCCGCCGAAGAAAGGATCGAAAAAGTACTTGCCTCGAATAGTGATTGTCAGGGCTTCGTACGGTTGGCTCGAAAGCAGTGGTCGCTCGCGTCCGGGAAGTTCTCTCACCGGCACGTCGCTTACGTTCTCAGTCGATCGTCGTGTGAAGAAACGGTTCGCGATGCCAAACTCAATCTCGTTCGTGTCCGCGATCGCATCGAGGTAATCGAAACGAATGATGCGGTCGAAGTTGTTAATGCCCGAGATCTTGCGATAGACCACGTACGGTTCAATTACGTGACGGAAGAAAAAGCCGCCGTCGCCATGGCGAAAATCTTTCGCAAGCGCAGGCGGTCGCACGTCAAATTCAAACTCGCCGTACGAACGAGTCAAGTTGCGACTCAGAACGTCACGCGTCACGGGATCGAGTGAGTTCGAATAAAACGTGACGCGTCCGGCGCCGGAAGCAGTAAAACTCCAACCCGCAACACTCAACGGCAATTCAAAACGAGGATGAAGATCCAGTCGCTGGACAATTGACGGCGAGATGATCGGATTGCCACCCACGTCGTTTACAAACTGCACCAAGTCTTCAACCGTTTCCTTGCGGCTCACACCATCGGCGCTTCCACTGAAAGAAAAATAGACCGGCAGACTTTTCAGAAAGCTGACGATCGCCGGTCGCTTGTCGATGCTGATACTCGGCAACTGCCGGATACGAATGCGCGCATTCGTCAGCGAAGTCACTTGCGAGCGCGCCAGGAAGTTGAAGCTGTACTCGTTGTGGTCCCTGTTAATGAAAACTTGCGACGTCTCTTCCGGCGAGATCGCTTGTTGAATGTTGTCGGAGAAGACCTGGCGAAACGCGAGGTTCGACGTGATGTTCACGTCGGAGGCCGCGATAAAACCGTTCTTGAAGTAGTGCACGCCTTCGACGTAGAAACTCGAGCCGCCTTGATCCGGATGTGCTGCATCTTCTGCTGGTCCAAAGATCCGATCCTTCACTGCATAAAAACCGAGGTTCAGATATGAACGCGAATTCGCTCGCGTTCGTAAATCGCCGCCGAAGCCGAGGCCTCGTTGCGTATAGACGTCGCTGCGAAAAGTGAAATCGGCTGAACGGCCCAGCGTCTGGTAGTACGCAGTTGAGAGTCGAAAACCCTTGGCTCCGGAACCGCCGATCGTCGGCGTCAAAAATCCCGAGGCACGATCGCGTGGCTTGATAGATACCGACGCGTACGGCAGGTAAAAAACGGGGATGTCTTTCAAGCGTAAGTTCGGCGAATAGACTCGCACACGATCGCCCGTTTTGATCTTCGCTTTGCTCGCGTGAAAGCTCCACTTCGGAACGTCTTCGTCACACGCCGTCACCTGGACGTTGGTCGCGACAATTGTGTCGAGGCTGATCTTCTCTACGCGATCGGCTGTGAAATAGATGCGCGTGCCGTCCTGAGTTTGATTGGTGAAGCCGGTTGAGTCGACGAAGTAACCCGTCTTCGTTCGATAGTTCCATTCAGCGCGCGAACCGGTAATGCGTTGCTGGTCTGCCTGATCGAAAACGACGCTGCCTTCGGCGACGACTCTGTTTTCTGCCTCAAAAACTGTGACTTTGTCGGCCTGTAATCGATACGTACCGATGCGCACGTCAACGTTTCCTTCGTAAACAACAACGCGCGCGTTCTCTGGTCCTGACGCTGATTGTTTGCTGGCGTCTACATCGATCTGATCGGGCCGGGTGCCTTGCGTTGGTTGTTGCGTTGACGGCCGTCGCGGTGCGGGTTGATCGGTAGTCAGCGGATTGACGTTGGGCGTGTCAGTGAGTGGGTTGGTTACTTTTCGATCGACCGGATTAGTTTGCTGCGCAAATACGAGTTGGCAGGCCAGAACGAGGATCAGGTTTGCCAGCACAACACGCAAAAGTGAGTGGATCCCTCCGGGCCGCGGTTAAGTGGTAAAGCGCGTGGATGCTAACACGGATGCCAACAGCGCGTGAAATTTGTGTTTTGTCCTTTGTAGTCTGTACTTTGTAACGCGTGTCGAAGACTTATAAGTTGATGATCGTTGCGGGTGAGCCGTCAGGAGACGCGCATGCTGCGGCACTCATTAATGCGCTTCGCCGGAATTCATCGGAAGCTGAGATTGACTGTTTCGGCGCAACTGGTCCACACATGCGCGCGGCGGGTGTCGAGACGATCGTCGATTCCGACCAACTCGCGATCATGGGCATCCTTGAGGTAGCGCGCGCCCTGCCAAAATTTCTCGACGCGTTTCGCAAACTGAAACAGGCAGCACTCGAAAGACGACCTGACGCGGTTGTACTGGTCGATTGGCCGGAGTTTAACTTGCGCCTCGCCACGGCGCTTCACCGGCGCGGTTTGAAGGTGATCTACTACATCAGTCCACAGTTGTGGGCGTGGCGTCCGCGTCGTATCAGCACCATCAAAACGAATATCGATCTGTTGTTATCGATACTTCCGTTTGAAGCTGAATGGTTTAGGTCGCGCGGTGTCGAGCATGTTGAATTTGTGGGCCATCCGTTGGCGGGTGAAGTAAGAGCGCGATTCGGACGCGAGGAGTTTTGCCGTCGCAACGATTTGGATCCTGCGCGACCGATCATCTCGTTTCTTCCCGGCAGCCGGCGAAAGGAGTTGCAGCGTATTCTGCCGCCGATGCTCAACGCGATCGATATATTCTCAGCAACACGACCGGACATTCAGCCGGTTGTAGTGGTTGCGCCGAGCCGAACCATCGAAGAAACGCAACGGATCCTGACGCAGCAGAACGGCGCGAGTTCGATCAAGCTGCCTAAGCTGATATGGGGAGAAACTCGCGAGGCTCTTGCCGCTTCTGACGCGGCTGCGATTGCAAGTGGAACGGCCACACTCGAAGCAGCGTTGCTCGAAACACCGATGGTTGTGGTTTACAAAGAGTCCGCAGTGAACTGGCATACGCTGGGCCGTCTCATTACAGTCTCCCATTTTGGTTTGGTGGATCTCGTTGCGGGTGAGGAGATCGCGAAGGAGTTGATGCAGAACGATCTGACCGGCGCAAACCTCGCGACCGAACTTGTCAAACTGCTCGAGCCCACAGCGAACACGAGGGCGCGAAAACAACTGGTCGAGGTGGGTCACCGGTTGGGTGAGGCGGGTGCGTCAGCGCGCGCGGCAGAACTCATCCTGGACTTCTTATCCGTCTAATCCGTGATTCCTTATCCGTCTAATCCGTGTTCCTGCTTAGCTCAGCAACCTGGCGCTCTAGTTCCTTGATGCGTTCACGCATTTCACCCAACCGGCCCAGGTGCGCGTTCATACGCTTGTACTCGTCCAACGGCTGGATCGGGATTCCCCACCACACTCCTGGTCGCACAATCTTTCCCGGCAGTATCCCCGCTTTGGATCCGATCACCGCACCCTTTTGTACGCGGGTGTGATCCCCAAACCCGACTTGTCCGCCGATCACCGCGTCGTCTTCGATGACGACGCTGCCGCTTATTCCTGTTTGGGCTGCAATAACCACGCGTTCGCCGATGTCGCAGTTGTGACCAACGTGGACCATGTTGTCCAGTTTCGTGCCGCGTCCGATGCGCGTGCGGCCGAGGGCGGCGCGATCGACACACGTGTGCGCACCGAGTTCCACGTCGTCTTCGATCACAACCGTGCCGATTTGCGGAAACTTCTGATATCCGAGATCGTGGCGCACGTATCCAAAACCGTCCGCACCAATGCAGACTGCGGCGTGCAGGATCACGCCGTTGCCGATCGTGACACCGTCGTACAGCACAACGTTGGGGTGCAACACGCAATGGTCGCCGACGCTCACGTTCGCGCCAACAACAACGCCCGCTTCAATCCGCGTGTACGCGCCGACATGCGCGCCTTCGCCGATCTGAACGTGTGGACCAATGTAGGCTGTGAGTGCGATGTCAACATTGTCCGCGATAACCGCAGTGGAATGAATGGCAGGTTCGCGACGAACAGGCGGATGAAGTGCCGCACCGATTGATGAAAACGCGAGCTTGGGATTCGCTACTTCGATCAATGTTCTATTTGGAATTTTCTCAGTCGCATCCGGCGGAACAATCAAACACCCTGCTTTACTCTTCGCCGCGGCTTCGAAAAACTTCTCATTGTCAACATACGCAATGTCACCTTCACGCGCTTCATCCAGATCGGCAATCCGTTCAATCCGTGTTTCTGGATCGCCAACAAAGCGGCCGTCTACGATTTCAGCAAGCTCCTGTACTCTCATGCTCTTATGAAGCCACGCTTCGAACCACGGATAAAACGAATAAGATGCGCAACGTTCTCATCATCCACTTGTTCAAGTTCACTCAGCACATCCTCCAACGGAAGCGCCGATTTAAACAACGTCCGGTACGCATTCTTTAACGATCGTTTCGCCTCTTCTGAAAACTCAGCGCGCGTCAGGCCGACGCTGTTTAGACCACGCACGCGGGGCGGATTGCCGTCAGTGATAAAGAACGGCAGCACATCCTGCACGATCTTCGACTTTCCGCCAACCATCGCATAACGACCAAAGCGCACAAACTGGTGCGCGCCCACGCTGTTCGAAAGAAAAACATGGTCCTCGATCGTGATGTGACCCGCCAGTGCGACCTCGTTGGCAAAGATGTTGTCATCGCCTATGGTGCAATTGTGAGCGACGTGAACGCCGACCATGAAGAAGTTGCGCGAGCCGATCCGCGTGGTTTGCCCCGCGCCGCTTGCGCGATGCAACGTGCAAAACTCGCGGATGAGGTTGTCGTCGCCGATCTCCAGGAGAGTCTCCTCCCCTTTGAACTTAACGTCCTGTGGCTCACCGCCCACAACCGCGTGCTCGAAAATGCGATTACGGGCGCCCAGCCTTGTAAACCGCTTAATAACGGCATAGGCTGCAATCTCGCAATCTGGCCCAATTTCGACGTTATCTTCGATTATAGCGGTCGGATGAATCAGCATTTTGAAGGATTTTCAGGATAATCGCGTCTTGTGGATCGTGCAAATCCTGTTTATGATGCTGGTCTGGTTGTTGGGGTGAAGTAAAGAGGAGACGAAGAAGCCGTTGTTTAGTGACCAGTTTCGCCGCGGGGAAACAGATAAAAGCAAACTGGCCGGAGTGAAGAGCTCACGGCTGATCTCGGGCCTCTCAGACATCGCCTGGAAAGCTTTTCAGAGTGTTAATCAAAGGCTTCCTGAAGGCGAATCCATCCGTCCCAACTGGGCTCCGGAACCACTTCTCAAATCCTACGAGCGCAGCGCTCCGCCTCTCGGGTTTCCGCGCGAGACCGACAGTCTCTGTCCATCCTGTGTAAAAGAAGTTCGCAATGCAGTCATCACGGGTGAAGTTCCGCTCGATATGTTGATGTACGAGCACCCCGGTGAGATCAAGGCGCAGATCGTTGAAGACAACGGTCAGGTCTTGATGCGCAAGAACTGTCCGAAGCACGGTGAGTTTGAGGATGTGATGTCGACCGATCCCGCTTTCCTTGAGCGCATCGAGTCGCTGTTCTTTGGGCGTGACTTTCGCGCCGCTGAAGACAAGGACGTCCATCGTCACGGAACTTCGAACATTAAGTTTGGACGCGGCGCTGTGTTGACTGTCGATCTCACCAACCGATGCAACATGATGTGCAACCCCTGCTTCATGGATGCGAACCAGGTTGGTTACGTGCATGAACCCACGTTCGAAGACACGAAAGCGATTCTCGATCGTGCTGTGTCGTTCAAACCTCGACGACAGATCATCATTCTCTTCTCGGGCGGTGAGCCAACGCTCTCGCCGTACTATCTCGACGCAGTCGCTTACGCCAAGAAGATCGGTTTCTATCGCATTCTCGCTGCGACCAACGGTATTCGTTTCGCCGAGGACATCGAATTTTGCAAAGCTGCGAAGGCCGCCGGACAACACGGCGTCTACTTACAGTTTGACGGCGTCAGCGAAGAGAAGAACAAGCACCGTGGCGTCGGCAACTTGTTTGACGTGAAGTTGCGTGCGATCGAGAACCTTGCGAGCGTCGGGATCAAGGTCACGCTCGTCGTAACGATCGTCAACAGTATCAATAACGACGGGATCGGTCAGATCGTCGAGTTTGCGGCGAAGAACATCGATAAGGTGCAGACGATTGCGTTTCAACCCGTTTCGTTTACTGGACGCGACGAAGATATTTCTGACGACTTGCGCAAGAAATGGCGCTACACGCTCGCCGGAATGACTCACGACCTTAAGAACCAATTGCGCGGAGGGATTCAGCCGTTACGCGACTGGTTCCCGCTATCTTCTTACTCCGCGTTCACGAGCGTGATGGACATGTTGCAGGGCGCCGACGCGCCGTGGGGCTGGTCGTCATGTAATTGCCATCCAAACTGCGGGATTTTTACGTTGCTCGTCGTTAACAAACAAACTGGCGAGTTTAAGTCGCTGTTTGAGTTTTTCGATTACGAGCAGTTCATGCGTGACGTGGCTGTAATCACTGACACAGCGCGCGGCCGCAAGCTTTCTTACGCACAGCTCGGCATGGCAATCATGCGCAACTTCCACGCGGAACGTGCGCCTGAAGGTTTTCCGATCTCGCAGATCATCAATCTCTTCAAGCCGTCGTCCACCAACTCAAACTCCGACCGCAACGATCGAATGAAGGCGCAGGCGAACGGCAACGCAAGTGACAATTGGCGTGTGCTGTGTGTCGAAGGAATGTGGTTCCAGGATTTGTTCAACTACGACTTCCGCCGCACTGAGATGTGCGTGATTCCGTACGGAACTCAGGAAGGCGAGATCTCATTCTGTGCGTACAACACGGGCGTGGGCTGGCGCCAGATTATCGAGAACATGCACAAGACGGCGAACCTTGCCGAGTGGTACGAAGAGCACGGACGTCATAAAGTTTACGCCGCAGGAAAACCAGTGCCGCTCACAACGACGAAACACTCGCTGAGTCTGCCTGTAATTCAGGCCGTTCTTGCCGAGGACGCCGAAGCATCTCCGGCGGCCACCCCGTATCTCGTCGAAGAACAAGACACGATTACTGTCTAACCCTCAATCCGTGTAATCTGTGGTTAGGAAGCGAAACGCATGAGCGTCGGCCGAAAACTGGGCAAGCTGCGTGAGATGGCCAAAGTGTTTGTTTTTGGCCTGCCGAAATTCGCAGTTGGTTCGATCGACGTGACGAACCGCTGCAATCTGCGTTGCGAACACTGCTATTTCTTCGCTGAAGATCACGACAACGAACGCGAACTCTCGATTGAAAAGTGGGTGGAGAAACTTGAGGCGATGAAAGCTGCCGGCCACCCGATGATGCTCTGCACGTGGGTCGGCGGCGAACCCATGGTCAGAAAACAACTGATTGAGGTCGGCAGGAGCTATTTCAAACACAACACCATCGTCACCAACGGCACGATGGAATTGCCGAATTGGCCCAACTGCACCTGGGTCATCTCGATCGACGGCACCGAGGAAGCGTTTGCACGGATGCGCGCTCCCGGTATTTATCAGAAGATCAAACAAAACGTAATCTCTCACCCCGAGCTGTACATCCAGATCTCGTGCGTACTTACCAGCATCACCAGAGACTGTGTTGAAGATCTCGTGAAGGAATGGGGGCCGATAGCTCGCGGCGGAATCATTTTCGACTTTTTCACGCCTGTAACCGGACTCGACGAAGCATTGTGGCTCGACTGGCCGGAACGCGATCGTCTAATCGATCAGATTCTGCGGTTGAAAAGGAAATATCCCGGAACTATCAACATGCTCGATTCAACGCTCGAGCTGATGAAGTCTGACAAGGCAAAAAAAGTGACCGACAACTGCGAATTTCGCTTGAAGGCATTTGCTTTTGGTCCAACGGGTGAGAACAAGGGCAAGTGCATGATGGGAAATAACGCGGATTGCGATCGCTGCGGCTGTATCGTGCCGTTTCATATGGCAACGATCTCAAGCCGGCGGTTGATGTTGAAAGAAACCGTCAAACGCCTCGCGGGCTAGATCGGTTACGATTCGGTGCTGTCACCGTCGTTGCCCGGTCTTTGCACTTCACGCAACTGGGCCACGACATCTCGCAACCTTAACGCCAGATCTTCAATTGTCTTCACGCGCTTGCGCGAACGTTCGCTGAGATCTTCGCGCAGCAGCAATTGCGCCTGGCCCAGAACGCCTGTGAGTGGATTGTTGATTTCGTGTCGAATGCGGGCGACGAGGTCGGCAGTCTCTTCCAATTTGCGACGGTATTTTGCCACCTGGTCCAATTCTTCATTAGCTGACTCATGGTCCTGCTCGGAATGGTCCGAGCTTGGAGATTCGTTCTCGTTTTCAGTCATCGACTCCCCGCATTTATTCGGAAGCTGAGAGAAATGAAAAGCAGTTGTCTTTGTTTTTGTTCAGGAATGCCGCTAAGAGCGTTACAACGGCGCCATTGTGCCTGTTAATGGACGCGAGTTCAAGCATTAGTTTTCGTTGTTATCTGGGCCTTCAGGAAGTGATCGGCGCGGGGTTGTGTAAGGGTCGGTTGACAAAAATACACGTGGCTACTTAAATTCAAACTCCTTCGTGCTGGGAGGTCGTCCAATGGTAGGACTCCAGACTCTGGATCTGGCTATCGGGGTTCGAGTCCCTGCCTCCCAGCCACACCTTTCAGTGCTGTCGCCCGATTTTTGTAACTTCAACCATTAATTTACCGCTCCCGCAACTTAACACTTGGAAGAGCCGTTGAGTCAACGTCTTCTTAACGTTGCCGCGCCGTTTGCAACGCTACTTCTTTACTGAACCTTAAACGGTTTCACCGCCAACCACCACGTGCGTGTCTCTTCTCTCGTCAGTTGAAACATGAAATCGGCCGGAAATCTCTCGCCATGGCGCTTGACCAAGCCACTGGGCGGTTCAGAAGGTGTCACAACCGAAAGTGCGTCACAGTCTGACTTCCTTAGACTGGCACATGCGTTGTGTTCCGAATCTCGTTTAGACCGAGTGCGAAATACCTTTTACCGAGCGAGGACCAGTAGTGCGTCACACTTCACGAGCTCTTCGCATGCTCATCCTGGTTGCGTTTTGCAGTTTCACTGCTGCGGCCCAAACGGCGACGACGAACCAGGAGGAATACCTTTCGTGGACAGCCAAGCAAGCGACAGAGATCGGGAGAAAATGGAGAGTGGCCGGCCGCATCGGATGGGAACTGACTTTTCTTAGACTTACCTCTAAGGCGCTCTTCTACGAGCTGCGGGCGACGCTGATGTCGCCGGAAGCAATTCGCGCGGCGGCGCGATTGGAACAACTCCGCAAACATCTCACCGATGGTGAAACGCGCGAATTAGTAAACGCAGCCGAAAAGACGGACGGACTGGTTGTCTTTATCGAGATCAACTCACGCGAAGGATCCGGCGTGATCCCTTTGGACTGGCGTTCGACTCTGCAACCCAAAAGCGCGCCGGAAGGTTCACCGTTGGCGATTGCCGGTACAAGCGTGCCCGCGCTGAGAGATGTAAAAGCGCTCACGAGAGTTGGTCCACGTGATTACGCGTACGATGTTTTTTGGGTCGTGTTCCCGATGAAGGACCAGCAAGGTAAGCCGATTTGGACAACTGCGCCAAACGAAATTGAGCTTGTTGTCGGTATCTATGAAAAACAAGGGCGCGTGTCGTGGTCTGTCAGTGACGCCTTGCGCGAGCGCCTGATCAACTTGAAACAGTAGTCTCAATTAACTAAGGAGAGGCTCATCATGATCAAAGTCGTTGCAATCGGATTATTTCTTATTACGTGGTTCGGAATTGCCGGCGCTCAGGAGGCGCCTCAATCGACGCCAAAGCCGTCGTCGGCCGTTGAGACTAGACCGAGGCAACTTGAGTGCGAATACAAACTGCTGGCCACCAATCGTGTTTCAACAATGGAGAAGGAGATGAAGGAGGCGGCTGACGCAGGTTATCGATTTGTCGAGGTTACCAGTGGCGCAACTTTTTTGGGCGGCAGCGAAGCGCTCGTTGTTATGGCTCGTCAGAAAGCCGCGAACCACAAGCCGAGGTTTGAGTACAAATTACTCGCGACCACCAAGACTTCGACAATGCAGAAAGAACTCCAGGAAGCGGGTGACGCTGGTTTTGAACGCCGTGGACAATCAGTGTTCAAGAAGACGTTGGGAACCGAGATGATCGTAATCCTGGAGCGTGATAGGGAAGCGCAACCAAAACTATGGGATTACAAACTTCTCGCTACGAAAAAGACTTCAACGATGGAGAAAGAAGTAGCGGAAGCGGCAGAAGCGGGCTATCAATTCGTGGGATTTGCGTATGGATCAACTTTTTTCGGTGGCAACGAGGTCGTAACGATAATGCGGCGTCCGCGCCAGTAAGAGGTTGAGTCAAACAACGTACTCACGCATAATGTCCACCGACTAAGTCACCAAATAATTGACTTGCGAACAGATCTGAACCTCCCGTTTGTATTCAACCAGCCCGAGCGACAAG
Organism: Pyrinomonadaceae bacterium; assembly: GCA_035941575.1. Classification (GTDB taxonomy): domain Bacteria; phylum Acidobacteriota; class Blastocatellia; order Pyrinomonadales; family Pyrinomonadaceae; genus PSRF01. Next base: position 3,583 of record DASZDV010000492.1, on the reverse strand, counting down.
AAATCGTTCTTAGCGATCTACCTGCCCCCTTCTTATAGGCAAACCTCGAGGGAGGAAACTGCGATGGCAAGAATGTTTTTGCTGAGTTTGCTTATCTTTGGTGCACTGTTCGGCACACGGTCCGTAACACCCTCAACACCGAAGCCGGTTCCGTTTTTCACTAACATTTCAGTTTATGGCGCCTGGCATTGTGGCAACGATTTCTGCACATGGGCCAGCGTTCGAAACATGACTGACTTCAACACGCGCAACCGCTGGATTATCGACAGAGGAGACGGCTCGCCGTCAGTGAATCTCATCGTGTTGAGTTTTGTTCATCCGCTTAGACTGCTAAACAAAACCAACGATGCCGGCACGTCACAAGGCATACCGATCGGAATGAACCAGGCGGTGGTTGATTACTTCAAGACCCGTGGCGTCCGCGTACAGTTGTCCATCGGTGGAATCACTTATACAGACGCGTGGAACCAGGCCCTCGCGACGAATCCCGTCCAGCTTGGTCTAAACGCAGCCGAAGCGGCCCAACGTTTAGGTGTTGGTATCGAGATCGATTACGAAGAGAACACGAACCCGAACCTTACTGGACTACAGGCGTTCATCAATGCGTATCGTTCAGTGCATCCATACGACGCTTCTGGTACAAATCATGCAGCGCGGTTAACGATCGATCTCGCCGCCGGCGACCGCTGGTTGATCGCTTTGACGCGCAAAGCAACTGCTGACTGGCTGAACACGACGACGCCCGTGTTGGATTACGCGAACGCGATGGTTCCCAGCAGGCAGCCTAACAGCGCCAATACGGCCCAAGCCGATTGGCAGGAGCACGTCGATGGTAAGCCGCAGTTTGCGCCCCCGATTCTGCCGCTTGCACCCGCGAAGTTTACTGGTGGACTTTACATTGTGACCGGCACGAGGGCTGCGCCCGAATGCACCAGCTTCAGTAGTTCACTGATCAATTCCACCGGGCTGTACGTTCAAACGGTAGCTCCCAATGGCGCAGGCACAACGAGCGGCATGCTCGGCTACATGTTCTGGGCAGCCGAGTGCCCATCAACACGGCGTGTTTGCACTGTGCCGCCGAACTCGTGCGAAGGCGGTGTCGGAGTCGGCGCAGACAATTACAACATTCCGATTCCGATGGCTGCGTTGCGTCAAAACTGAGATTACAAACTGGGCCGCAGTGTTGAAGCGTTAGGTTGTTCTGTCGGCCCTTCGGGCCTGAATTCTATTTTTTCTTCGATCCAGGGGCAGCGCGAGGCGCGCGCCCCTGGCTACCTTCGGCCGCACCTCCGGTGCTCGTGCCGCTAACGGCGACCGTTTCGGGGCGCGCCCCTGGCTACCTTCGACCGCACCTTCGGTGCTCGTCCCGCTAACGGCGACCGTTTCGGTGCTCGTCCTGCTGCCGCGCCGAAGGCGCGAGATAAGGTAGCCAGGGGGCGAGTGCGAGCGAAGCGAGCACGCTGCCCCTGGATCACAAAAAGACCGACGAGCCCCGAAGGGCGATAGACAGTCGTCTCTGTCCACCCCTGCCAAGCGCGCAACGTTACCTCATGAACGCGCATCCGACACGGCGGACGCGCGCCATCTCTCCCTTGCAAAAGCTTCCGAGTCTTGTTAAACCTCCACAACGGAATGCCCTCAAGGAGAAGTATCATGAGAAAAACATTTCGACTGCTGCTCGCCGTAACGTTGCTGTTATCAACAGCCGCACCTTTGCTCGCCGACACTATTCGTCTAAAAGACGGCAGCGTCATCCGCGGTCAGGTGATTGGATTTAAGGACCAGCAGTTCACGATCCTGATTGGCGGTAACGCCAAAGGACGGCGCGGGCAAACGACTGTTTACGTTGAAGACGTCGAGTCGATCGAATTCGACGGCAGCACCAGCAGCGCCACAAACACCGAGGATCTGACCGCGCAGAACAACCCTCCCGCAATGCGGCCCTCGAATCAGAACAACCAGTCGGACAGCATCGCTTCCATCGGGCCGCGTTCGACCGAAACGCAACCATCATCGGCTTCCCCGCCGACGTTCTTTACGATCAAAGTCGGAGTGCGAGCAGACAACGCAAACAACGGCTGGACAAACAGCGGTCTCGTTGTAAGAAAAGGGCAACGTTTGCGCATCAGCGCCTCCGGCCGCGTCTCCATAGGCCGCGGACGCTTTTCGACGCCGAGCGGATTGGCGACAGTTCAGGACGGTGACAAGTTGATGCGTAACGAAGCCACTGGCGCTCTCATTGCCGTGATTGGTGACGACAACGACGACTTCATCCTGATCGGATTGCGCCGTGAGTTTGTGGCGCAGCGCGACGGAGTGCTCTTTTTAGGCGTGAACGAAGGCGATTTGGCCGATAACACCGGCAATTACGACATCGTCATCGAGGCGGAAGCGATCGGCCGTTAGTGGTAAACTTCAACCCGAGCCCACGCATCAGACCGACTGACCCCTCGGGAGTGGAATTATGAGATTTAAACGACTTTACGCATTTTGTGTGGTCGCTCTGGCGTTTTTGCTCGTGGCCGGAATGACCTTTCCCGGCTTTTCGCAGTCGCGCCGCCAGCCGCCCACTTCCAACGAAAAGAAGAACACACGCCCGGACCCCCAAAAACCAGGCGACCAGCAGCAGGAACCGATTCCAACCGACATCGTCCCGACCAAGCCGCAGGACATCGAAAAGCTTACAACCACTACAAACCTTGTGAACGTTGACGTCGTCGTTTATCACAAGAAGAGCGGCCAAATTGTCACTGGTCTGAAGAAACCAAACTTCGCCATCTTCGCTGACGGTACGCAGCAAACAATCACAAACTTCTCCACACCCGAGGCTCCAATCACCGTCGCGCTTGTTCTCGAATACAGTAAATGGTCAGAGTTGTTTGGACTTTACGGCAACCGCGGTTATGAACCGGGCACCTACGAAGTCATTCGCCCGACGGCGATGTTCCTTTCGCAATTCATCAAGCCACCAGACGATTACGCATCCGTTGTCGCTTTCGACATACGTCCGACGCCGTTAACAGACTTCACCAACGATCCCGGACGCCTGAATGCAGTCATCAGCCTTCTGCTTCGCAACAGTCCTGCGTTTCGTGAAACGAATCTGTTTGACGCGCTGAAGTTTGTGCTCGTCGGAGGACGTGGCGATTCGGTGGTCCTTGAAGAGAATAAGTCAGACAAGTCGGATTACGGTGGTCTCGTGGCCGTGCAGGGACGCCGCCGAGCGGTACTTCTAATCGCGTCAGGTATCGACACATTCAGCAAGATCAACTACGGCGATGCTCGCAAGGTGCTCAAGACTTCCGGAATTCCTGTTTACATCATCGGCACCGCGAATCTCTTTAAGAAGATCTACGGCGACTCTCTGCCGGCGACCGACAGCATGCTGGGAATGCCGGGTCGCATGAGCTGGCTGCAAGCTGACAACACGTTGCAAACGTTCGCGAAAGAAACGGGCGGCGCGTATTTCCCAGTGACGTTTGAAGGAGAGTTGCCGAAGGTGCTCGGCAACATCAACGCGTTGCTGCGGAGTCAATACAGTCTCGGTTTTAATCCCGGAGAAGCGCGCGACGGCAAGGAACAC